>CBIHMX010000204.1:0-5344 GCA_966211115.1 uncultured Gemmatimonadaceae bacterium
GTGGCTATTCAACGGATGGATAAGGTCGGCATCGTGGTGGAGGATCTCGATTCCACGGTCGAATTCTTCACCGAACTGGGTCTCCGGCTGGAAGGGCGGACCTTTGTCGAAGGTGATTGGGCCGGGCGTATCACCGGACTCGGTACCCAACGCGTCGAAATCGCCATGATGGTTACTCCCGACGGTCATAGCCGGCTCGAGTTGTCACGATTCCTGGAACCACCCGTCGTGGCCGATCATCGGAACGCACCGGTAAACGCTCTCGGTTACCTGCGCGTCATGTTCGCCGTAACGAACCTCGACGACACGCTCGTCCGACTCGGCAAGCGCGCGCAGCTCGTCGGTGAAGTGGTCCAGTATGAAGACGTTTACAGGCTCTGTTACGTCCGGGGACCGGAAGGCATTCTCCTCGGGCTTGCCGAACAGCTGGGACAACAAACTTCTCGAGCGAATCCTGTAAACGGATGAGCTGGAGAGCCAATTCATGCTGAATCTTTGCCGGACCTCGATTGTGCTCGTTATGCTCGGTTGTTCCGGCGCGGGTATCCCCGATTCGCGGTCGGCAACGCCGGGCGCTTCCGCGGACTCGGCTACGCTGGCGACCGTTCCCGAACCCCCATTCGACTCGGCGAGCCTGGCTGGCCTGACGTGCCTCACGCTGATGGATGCCGTGTTTCTCGCACCGTTGACTCGAGCGGAACTCCTCCAGGCGTATGGTGCCCCTGACAGCGTGCACGCCTCGACTGAACCCAATCGGCACGTTCCAGGCGTGCTAGACTCGCTCGTTCAGGTCCACTATCACGGCCTTTCTGCCGAGTTTCGAATACCTGGTGGAGGATCGGACCTGATTACCCGGATGGATGCCACGGACAATCGCTATCTCCGTTACCCGAGCATCGGAATCGGCGCACGCCGCGATCGCCTGATCCAGGTCGTGAGCGATACGTCCCTCGTCACCGACGACCGTGTCGAGTACGATTGCAACATGGGGGCAAACGAACCAGTGACATTCTGGCTCGTCGGCGGACAGGTTCGGCGCGTGTCCAAGACCTATTACGTCGACTGATCAGGCTCGTCTCGACGGGCCGTACGTCCTCGTTGGATGGTCGGCTGGAGGCGCCTTCGCTCGGACATTCGCCGAGCAGTTATCCAGCACTGCGGCGCGCCTCTCGGCCGTCCTCGCTGATTGATACTGCAAGGGCCAGAGCCGTTGAACCAACGCAACGACCCTGGCCCTCGATGAACGCATACGGCTATCGACCTGGCTCGGTGAGCGTAATCGGGACGACGAAGGTGTGCAGCGAACCGGTTCCTTGCCACAACTCGATACGCAGGAGCGCCAGTCCGGGCACAAGCGCTCCCACACCGGGATCCTGATTCACGGCGTGCGCACTGGCTGACACGACGCAATTGCCAGCCGGCATCAGACCATTGGTTATCGTGCAGTCGAGAACCTTTCCACTAGCCGGCATCGACGACGTACCCTGGTCGATATATGCCTGAATACCCACACCCGTCAACGGCACGCTCGTTGGATTGAGGAGCGTGGCGGTGTAGTTGACGGACGCGCCGCCGATCTCGAACAAAATGGTCTCGGGCGCGATGTTCAGAATTATCGGCCTGGTCGCGACCAGATTGATCGGAATCGACTTCGTATCGAGAACCGTCGTGGTCACTCCGTCGTAATGCAGGAGCTCCATGACGTATGTCGCGCTTCCCGGTAGAAGTGTTCCGGTGCCTCCGCTACTGTTGCTCGCCACCATGTCAATCGGTTGCACGCACTCGCCTTCCGGCAACGTTCCTGACGCGGGGCCGCATGTCACTTCTCGACCGCTTGCTCCCTTATCAGCGGAGCCTTGGCGGATATAGCCCTGCACAATGACCAACGTGAGGTTCCCCGCTCCGGGGTTGTAGATCGTAGCCGACCCGAGGACGCCTCCCTCGAGCGGGACGTCGGTCGAAGCAAACGTCATGCTCTCGATCCGAATTCCAGCAGGAATGAGAGTCACGTTGACGGTTTGCTGGCCATACACGAACGGCTGTCCCGCGACCTGCGTGTACAAATCGAACACGACGCGCGCTGGCCCCAGCTGAAGTGCACCGGCAGATGGATCCGGTGCAAAGGCGAACGCGCCCTGAACGAAGCAGGAAGTAGAACCGGTCGTGGGGAGCACACCGGGGCCCGCACCGCAATCGATGATCCGTCCTGACAGTCCATGCACGACAGTGCCTGCGCCTTGGTCTTGCTCCAGTCGGCCGATCAAGTTCAAACCCGAGACAGGAGCGCCCGCGTTCTGCAGTTCCGCAGTGTAGTCAACGCTGTAGCCATCGATCACGATCTTCGTTACTCCCAGCGTGAGATCCACGAACGTCGGTACGTCGGTGGAAACGAGCGTGATGGCGATGGTCTCGGTGTCAAACCTCGTCTCGACGCCACCACCGGCCTGGGTCAACTGCAGCTCGAAGGTCGCTGGACCGGCCACCAGCGTCCCGCCGCCTCCGTTGCTGTTGGATGCGCCTGTTCCAAATGTGATGGTGCACATGCCCGGCGGGAAAACGCCAATCCCACCACCGCAGCTCACCATCGTTCCGCCCGCGGCTCGCCTCGTTTCGCCCTGCACGATTTCACCCTGCAGGAGCACGTTCTGGAGGCTGTTGGCCGGATTCTGTATGGTCGCCGTGTAACTGGTCCCTGGGCCGTCGATGGTAAGTGTCGTCGACACCAGAGTCAGCGAGGTGATGCTCGGCGTCCCGGCCAGATTCACAGCGACATTCTTGCTGGCGAGCTCTGTCACGGTCGTGTTGATCGTCTGCACGACGCGCAGAACAAGCGTCGCCGACCCCGGGACGAGCGGTCCATTGCCTGAACTCGAGTTCGACGCCGCGGCGCTCACCGCAACGTCGCAATTGCCTGACGGAAGTTTGCTCACATCGCCGGGAGCATCCGCGCAGACAAGCGGTGTGTTCGCGGCTTCAACGCTCGCGCCCCCCTGCACGATCATCATCTGGATCGACACACCAGACGGTATGGCAACGCCGGAGTTGCTGATGCTCGCCTTTCCGGTCACCGCGGGGCCGTCGATTCGCAGCGTGTTGGTGGTGAGCTGGAATGTCTTCACCTTCACCCGCATGTTGCCACCAGCCGCCAATGACGCGGCTTCCGGAGTCAGAATCCTGGTGGGCCCGGTTGACTCGCTACACGCAACGGCAGCCGTCAGTAGCCCGGCCGTAAGCAACAAGGTGGTCGTTCTCGCGCGCCCTGGACGTGCGCGACGGGTGTGAAACATGGCGCCCTCCGAAGTGAGTCTGTCGATTTCCTCACTCCTGGTCGCGGAATTCGGCGTGGAATCAGGCCATCCGCACCGTCAGGGCGCCCGCCCAAGCCGGCGCAGTTCCCGCTCCAACTCGGCGCTGAGCACGGGTTGCGCCCGACGCTGTGGTTCCAGGATTGCGCGGGCCGTGTCGAGCGAAGTCCTGGCCTCGCTCATCCGTCCCATTGCCAGGTAGGCCTCCCCGAGGCCCAAATGCGCCTCCGCCGTCCGGGGATTCGTCGCCCCGAACTTGGCGGCGCTGGACGCGAGCGCGGTCTGGAGCACCAGCAGAGCCTCGTCCTGTCTGCCGAGCCTGACGAGACCGCGGCCAAGTCCGATGGATGCGCCAACCTTGAACGGGTCGGTGTCCGGATTGTCAGCCTGCAGATGCGTCAGCGTTTCCCGGAACACGTCGGCTGCCTCCCCGAACTTTCCGTCTTCTCTGAGGGCCCGTCCAAGCTGGACCTTCACCGCCAGTGTGTTGCGATGCCCCTCGCCGGCTTTGCGAGTCATGTCGAGGACGCGGCGGAAGATCCGGGTGGCGCTGTCCGGTTTTCCCTGCATGCGAAGGAGGGTCGCCAGCTCGTTCAGGTCGTAGGCGACATAGGAGTGCTCGGGGCCAAAGGTTGCTTCGTCGATCGCCAACGCCTGACGGAGCAATGTCTCGGCCTCGGCAAAGTCACCCCGCTCGCGGACGATGACCGCGAGGTTGCCAAGGTTCGTGCTGACTTCCGGGTTCTTTTCGCCGAGCCGCCGACGGTTGATGGCAAGGGCCTCGCGGAGCAATGCCTCCGCTTCAGTCGAGCGTGAAGCCGCCTTGTGCAGCAGATCGGCGAGCCCGTTCAGGGTCGCGGCGACCGAAGGATGGTCCTCTCCCAGCGTGCGCCGTTGGACGTCGAGCGTCCGCCGGTAGAGGCTTTCCGCCACTGCGATGCGGCCGAGTCGCCGTTCGGTGAGGGCAAGCATGAACATCGACTTCGCAACCAGAGGATGGTCTTTTCCGACCTGGCGCTCACGTATTGCCAGCGCAGCCTGGTAGAGGGGCGCCGCCGCCTCATTGTCGCCCCGGTTGGCCAGCACTTCCGCCAGCATTTGCTGACTCATCGAGGTAGCGAGCGCGCTATCGCCGTGCAGGGCGCGACGGATTGAAAGGGCTTCGCGTATGAGCGCTTCGGCGGACTCGAAATCATTCCGTTCCCGGCGCACCTCCGACAGGTGTTCGAGCGTAGCCGCAGTCGCGGAATCCGGGCTGCCGGAACTGCTTCGATACCGGTCGAGGGCCATTTCGAGCAGCGAGTCGGCTTCCGCGATCCTGCCCTGACGATCTCGCAGCAGGCCGAGTCCGTCGAGAATGGCGGCCCCCGCGACGTTGCGGTCACCGCTCAAGGCGCGCTGCTCCGATAGGGCCAGCTCCAGCTGGCGACTCGCCTGATCGTACAGGCCGAGATTTGCGTACACGCGACCGAGTGCCGTTCGAAGGCGCGAACGAACCTGGTGCTCTGTGGCGAGCGCTGTATCCAATCGCGCGGTGCCACGATCGAGCAGCTCACGGGCGGAGCGCCCCGCCGCACTCGTGTCCGTCGGAAGAAACGGGTCCGCCGTGCCGAACACCGCCAGGAGGTACTGCTCCACCGATCGTGCTGTCCGGCTCTCGGCCTCGGCCAGGCTGCGAAGGCGGTGCTCACGCATCATCACGATGGCGATGGCCAGTGCGGCCACGGCGGCGAGTGCCACACCGCCGCGGTGCCGGCGGACAAATTTCCTCGCCCGGTAGGCCGGTGAATCCGGACGCGCCTGGATAGTCTCGTGATGGAGGGAACGCCGAACGTCCTCGGCGAACGCGCTCACCGTGGAGTAACGCTCAGCGGGATCCTTCTTCATTGCCTTGGCGACGATCGTATCCAGGTCGCCGCGGAGCCGGCGCTGCAGCCGTTCGGCTGTCGTGGCCCGGTTCCGGGCCCGATCAGCGGCGCTGTCGGCGCCTAACGTCATCGACGGAGGGGGAGGATCGGTGGTGCAGACGATTCGTTCGA
>CBIHMX010000205.1:0-5301 GCA_966211115.1 uncultured Gemmatimonadaceae bacterium
CCCGTTAGGCATCCGGCTCGGCCGCGGCCAGAAGAGTGCCCGCGACTATTTCGTCGCCAACCAGCAGATCCCGTGGTGGGCGGTCCTGTTTTCCGTCGTCGCGACCGAAACCAGCGCGCTCACCTTCATCAGCATTCCCGGACTGTCGTATCTCGGTGACCTGTCGTTCCTGCAGATTGCCGCCGGCTACCTGCTCGGCCGGGTCGTGATCGCCGCGGTCCTGCTTCCCCGGTACGTGGACGGGAAGCTGGTGACCGCCTATGCGATGCTCGAGCAGCGATTCGGACTCGCCACGCGCCGCTTCGCGTCGATCACCTTCATGGTCACGCGCGCATTTGGCGACTCGGTGCGCGTGTTCGCCACCGCGATCCCGGTAGCGCTCATCATCGGCCCCATCGTGCCGGCCCAATGGGTGGCGCCGCTCTCCATCCTGATCCTCGGCGTGTTCACGCTCGTCTACACGTACGAGGGCGGCATGCGCGCCGTCGTCTGGACCGACGTCCTGCAGACCGGCATCTACATGGTCGGCGCGGTGATGGCGATGTACCTCATCGGACGGGGCGTCGACGGCGGGTGGAGTGCGATTTTCGCGGAAGCCGGCGCCGCTGGAAAGTTGAAACTGATCGACACCTATACCGGCTTCGATCGCGCACATACGCTGTGGGCGGGTTTGATTGGCGGCGCATTCCTGTCGATGGCATCGCATGGCGCGGACCAGCTCATCGTTCAGCGACTGCTCGCTTCCAGCAACCTCCGCGATGCCCGCCGCGCGCTCATCGGTAGCGGCGTGGCGGTCATCATCCAGTTCGCGATCTTCCTCGTCATCGGGATCGGGCTGCATGCGTATTACCGCGGCCGCGAGTTCGCGGCATCGGACCAGATCTTCCCGACCTTCATCATCGAAGTCATGCCGGCTGGGGTGACCGGCCTCGTCGTAGCGGCCATTCTCGCGGCCGCGATGAGCACCGTTTCCGGCTCGATCAACTCGCTGTCGGCGGCGACGACGCACGACATCTACCTGCCGCTCCGGAAGACCCCGGCCGACGAAGCAACCGCATTCAGGATGGGACGGCTCTTCACGATTTTCTGGGCGATCGTGCTGATTGGCGGCGCCCTGCTCTATCGCGACCAGGGAACGCCGGTCGTGATCGTCGCGCTGTCGATTGCCTCGTTTACGTACGGAGGCTTGCTGGGCGGGTTCTTCCTGGCGGTGCTCTGGAAGCGCGCGCAACAGGTGGACGCCCTCATCGGCATGGCCACCGGAATCGCGACCATGACTGTAGTGGTGTTCGCGCGCCAGTTCTCGGAGTGGTTTCCCTCGCTCGCATCGCCGCTGGAACCATTCACGCAAATCGCGTGGCCGTGGTACGTTCTCATCGGCACATCGATTACGATGCTCGTCGGCATCGTGTCGTCGTTCCTCATTCCTCGTTCCCGCGCCGAATCGTCCACATGAACGGTCTTTTTGCTGGGGTTGACGGTGGGGGCTCCAACACCCGCGTGCTGCTCACCGATGAACAGGGCACGGAAGTCGCTACCGCCGAAGCGCCGGGCAGTGCGATCCGGCCCGGTGAATCGTCGCGATCGGCGGCGGTGATTCGTGAAGTGGTTGAGCGGGCATACGCCGGTCACGAGGATCGGCCGTTGCGCGCCATCTGTGTCGGCGTTGCGGGGGCCGGCCGTGATGACGAACGCGATGCGCTACAAGCGACGCTCGACGCCGATCGCCTCGCCGCGACGATCATCGTGCTCACCGACGCGGAGATCGCGCTGGAAGACGCGTTTGGCGCCGTACCGGGCATACTGCTCACGGCAGGGACCGGCTCCATCGCATTTGGAAAGGGACCGACCGGCATGCTCGCGCGTTGCGGCGGATGGGGACCGGTCATCGGAGACGAGGGCGGCGGTGCCTGGATCGGTCGTCGCGCGCTCGGTATCGCCGCGGCGAGTCATGACGGCCGGGAACCGGAAAGCACGCTGTCGAGCGCCATCATGGCGTCGCTGGGTCTGGAGTCGATGGATCGGCTCATACCCTGGGCATCCGCCGCATCGCCGGCGTACCTTGGCAAACTGTCGCCGGTCGTGCTCGAGGTGGCGGCGACGGGTGACTTGCGCGCGAACTCCCTGGTGACGCTCGCCGTCGAGGAACTGAGCCTTCACGTGCGCACGTTGGCGCGCAAACTGTTCAGCGACGAGCGTGCCGCGTTCCGTCTGGCACTGCATGGCGGATTGATCGCGCCCAAGTCCCTGCTCCGCCGACGGCTCGAGCAGCGGCTCAAGTCCATCGCGCCTGGCGCGACGGTGCTGACCGAGCGCGTGATGCCCGAACGCGGCGCCGTGAAGTTTGCGATGCGCGAAGCCGGAGTGAAGTCGACCGTTACCTGAGCCGGGACGATCATCACGAGGCACCAGGGCGCCACAATGGTGGCGTTCGCCTCAGTCCACCCTGGAACGATTACTTCCTGTCCATCGGCGGGGCCGGCTCCAATGGTGGCGGCCACCCGGGACTTTCATCCATGTGGGCGCGGTCCACGCCCTCAACGGCAGGGATCATGGAGGCGTTCCACACGCCTTCGGATTTCGCCACAAAGGCGGTGGCGGTAAGGTCGCCCCACACGTTCACGGTCGTCCTGGACATGTCGAGAATACGATCGACGCCAAGGACGATCGCGATACCCTCACCAGGCACGCCGAACATGGTAAGGATGCCGACCAGGAGCGGGATCGAGCCGCCGGGTACGCCGGCCGCGCCGATGGCCGTGATGACGGCCATGAACATCACCACGATCATCTGGCCCAGCGACAGGTCGACACCGAAGACCTGGCAGAGAAAGATGACAGTAATGCCCTCGAACAGGGCCGTTCCATTCATGCACATCGTGCTGCCTAACGGCAGAACGAAACCCGCGATCTGGGGCGGGATGCCAAGATTCTGTTCCGCGACCGCCAGCGCCGTCGGAAGCGTACCGCTGCTGGAACTCGTCGAGAACGCGGTCACTAGAGCGTTCCGGATGCGCTTAAAAAACAGCAGTGGGCTTACGCGCACCAGAAACTTCAGGATCGCGGAGATGTTGACCAGGGCGTGTATCAACAGGGCGCCGATGACGACAAGCACATAGGCGGCCAGCGGCTTGAGCAGGTGGAACCCGAATACCGACGTGACGCCAAAAATCAGGCCGGCAACCCCATACGGCGCCAGGCGCATGGCGAACCCGACAATCTTGATGACGATGTCATTCAGCGCCTCCAGGAACCCGATCATTGGCCGCGCCCGCTCCGCCGGCAGCTGTGTCAGTGCGGCGCCAAACATCAGGGCAAAGAAAATGATCCCCAGCAGGTCGAGATCGACTGCTGATTTCACGGGATTTCGCGTCACGATGTTGACGATCGTTCCAATACCGAAGCCGCCGGTCTGCGCTGCCTCGACGCGCGCGGAGGCGTCTGACGCATACTGCTGGAGCAGACCCTCCCGAATGACGGGATCGAGTCCCTCGCCTGGCCGGATGATACTGACAATGATGAGACCTATCGTGGCCGCCAGCGCCGTCGAGAGGAAAAAGTAAGTAACCGCCTTCCCGCCAACACGTCCTGCTTTCCTGAGGTCACCCAGACCGGCCACGCCCAGCGAAATCGACGCGAAGACCAGGGGAATCACGATCATGAACAGCATCCGCAGAAAGATCTGCCCCACGGGTCCCGCGAGATAACGGTTGACCCACGTCACCAGCCCGTGGGTACCGCCTAACACCTGGTTAGCGGCAATCCCGAACACCGCCCCGATCAGCAGACCGAGAAGGATCTTCGTGTGAAGCTTCATCCCCTTGCCGCTGTTGCCTATTGACTCAGCCATGGCCTGCCAGATGTCAGAAGTGAGTCGTGCCAGCCGCTATGATCGGACCCGCGAGTCCAGTTCCCGATTCCCTATTCCCTATTCCCTATTCCCTCTCCCGTTCCTCAGCACCGAATTCCGGTACCCGTACAGGAAGTAGACCACGAGCCCGATCAGCAGCCAGATCCCGAACCGGATCCACGTGATGGTCGGCAGCTGGAACATCAAGTACAGGCAGGCCAGGATCGAGATCAGCGGCGTCCATGGCACCCATGGCACCCGGAACGGACGCGGGCGATCCGGTTCCACCTTGCGCAGGAAGATGACGCCCGCCGACACCAGCACGAATGCGAACAGCGTGCCGATGTTCGTCAGGTCGACCACCTCGGCGATGTTCGCGAACGCGGCAAACGTCGCCACGAACGTCCCTGTGATGATGGTCCCGACATACGGAGTGCGGTACCGGGGATGGATCTTCGAGAAGAACTTCGGCAGCAGCCCGTCCCGCGACATCGAGAAGAAGATGCGCGGCTGGCCGAGCTGGAACACGATCAGCACGCTCCCCATCGCAATCACCGCGCCTAACGCCACGATGAACCGCGAGAACGTGAGCAGCCCCGGCGGGCCCTCCGCCTGTTGCAGCGCGGTGATCATCGGCTCCGGGGTCCCCAGCGTCTGCCAGGGGGCCATACCGGTCATGACTGCCGACAGCGCGATGTACAGCACCGTACAGATCACGAGACTGGCGATGATGCCGAATGGCATGTCTTTCGCCGGATTCTTCGTCTCCTCGGCGGCCGTCGACACCGCGTCAAATCCTATGTACGCAAAGAAAATGATGGCGGCCGCCGCGCTGACCCCCTTGAACCCGTTCGGCGCAAAGCCTCCCGTCGCCGGGTTGTTCCAGTTCTCCGGGTTGATGAGGAACGCGCCTACCGCCAGGAAAAACAGGATGATGCCGACCTTCAGCACGACCATCGCGCTGGTCGCGTTCGCCGATTCCCTGATGCCGATGATGAGCAGGATCGTGATGAGGAACACGACCGCTGCCGCCGGCAGGTTGATGATGAGCGGCAGTCCCGCAATCTGCGGAGCATTCGACCACGCCGACGCCAGGAACTGCGTGCCGGCATCCACTCCCCCGCCGGCATTGAGCGCGTCGAAGGCGGCGTGTGCTGACCGGTAGTCGGTACTGAGCCACGCCGGAAGGTTCAATCCAAAGTGAGTCAGCAGCTCCCGGAAGTGACCCGACCAGCCGATCGCGACGCCGACATTGCCGACGGCGTACTCGACGATCAGGTCCCAGCCGATGATCCAGGCGACGAATTCACCTAACGCGGCGTACGAGTACGTGTACGCCGAACCGGCGATCGGCACCATGGCCGCGAACTCGGCATAACACAGCGCGGCAAACCCGCAGGCGATCGCGGTCAGCAGGAACGAAAGCACAATCGCCGGCCCCGCTCCTGGAC
>CBIHMX010000206.1:0-5282 GCA_966211115.1 uncultured Gemmatimonadaceae bacterium
CCCGTGGCGTTAGGCCTCCTTCTCCTCCCGCTTCTCGCCGCGAATCGTCAGGCCCTTGGGAGTGAGCCGCACATCGAGGTCGTCAATATCGAGCCCCGGGACCTCCATCGTCACGATCAGCCTGTCATCGGTCTCCTGCACGTCCGTGGACGGCGTCCAGGGAAAATCCGGCATGACCGGGCGGAGGTACCGCGTGTCGTCGAAGAACGGCTCGAGCCAGCGCTCGAAGTCGTCACGAAGTGTCAGAACGTCTGCGCGTTGGGGGTCGTGGCGCTCACCCCGCCACGGCAGCACCGCCGCGACTTTGTCCATGATGCCCATCGTTCACTCTCCTGCTAGCTCGCGCGAACCGGAATCTTCTTCGGCTGCACCCGCGGCGACTTGGGGACTTCGACCCGCAACACCCCGTCTCGGAGCGTCCCGGTGATGCCATCGCTGTCGAGGTCCTCGGTCAGCGTGAACGTCCGGTAATAGTCGGCGAGCTCGAACTCGCGATGTTCGACCTGGCGGGTTTGGACGTTCGTTGAAGCGCTGTTGACTCTCCCTCGAACCACGAGTGTGTCCTTGTCCGCGACCAGTTCGACTCCGTCCGGATCAACGCCGGGCATATCGGCGAGGATGACGAAGGCGGTGTCCGTCTCGAAGATGTCCGCACGCGGTGAGACAGTCCGAACAGTACGTTCGGTTTCGTGTTCGGTGGACGGCGGGGCCGCCGTCATCGTATCGGTCGCCATGTTCGACCTCCTTTCCCGTCAGCTCTGGATTGCGATCTTCTTCGGAGCGGTCTCCGGACCTGCAGCAAGCTGGACCCGGAGGATCCCGTTGGTGTATGTCGCCTCGGCTCTGTCGCCATCCAGGCGTTCGCCAACGCTGAGCGTGCGCGTGAAGGTCCCGAGGGGACGCTCGCGGCGGTGGTAGCGTTCCTCGGGGATGCCGGTCTCGGCTTGGCGCTGCCCGTGGATTGTCAACGCGTCCCCGACGACGGTCACTTCGAGGCTGGCGCGATCGACACCTGGCAAGAGCGCCTCGACGACGATGCCCTTTTCATCGCGCACCACGTTGAGCGGCGGATACTCGGCGCGGAGTGGCCAGCGCCAGGCGGGCATCCTCGTGACGAGATGCTCCATGTCGCGCTGCAACCGCCGCATCTCCTGCCACGGATCCACCATGAATCGTCCGTTCATAAACTGCCTTCCTTTCTCGATGCCAGCCTGCCTGTTCATGACGATCGACAGGCTCAGTACGAGATGGTGATCCGGTTGTCCACCGACAAAACCCCTGGCGCCGCCCACGCGGCTCGCTCGGCTTCCTGCTTCTCAGCCCAGGAGCGCACGGAGCCCTTCAGGATGACCTTGCTCCCGTCCACCTCCACCGTGATGCGCTCGGCGTCGGTTTCGGCGCTTCGCACCAGCGCCTGCTCGATCTTCCGCTTGAGGTCTGACGGCGTGACACGCGGCTTCACCGTGATCAAGTTGCTCACGCCCTTGACGCCCGTCAACCGCCGAACGACGCGCTCGGCATCGTTCTTTTGGTACTGCCACTCCACGGAGCCTTTCATGGTCACCCAGCCCTTGGAGACGGTGACGTCAAGGTTGTCGACCGAGATGAAGGCGTCCCATTCGAGTGCCCGGACGGCTGCGGCTGCGATGTCGGCATCGGTTCGCTCCCCGGCGGTGGTGAGCCGAACCTCGATGTCGTTCGCGACGGCTTTCACGCCGCGAACGCGGTGTGCAGCTTCTTCAGCAGCCCACTTCTTCGTGTACGAATCGACCCAGCCAGTCAGGGTCACGACACCGTCCTTCACGGCGACGCCGATCTCGTTGGGAAGGACGCGCGCGTCATACTTCAGTTCAGAGAGAACGTCGGTTTGGATTTGCGCGTCCGTTCGCGTTTCGGTTCCGATGGCCATAGCTGACCTCCGTCATGCTTGGTCTCGCCCGTTGTCTTGTGCCCGCGGACATCCGCGGACCCACGATCGCAATGATCTCCTCATAGGAAAACATCGAAGGCAGTCGGAGCCAAGGCCGAACGGGTGTCCTTTCGGCGGTCTTCGCGCTGATCAGGTATGACAATCAGAACTGTGATGTGAGCGTTGCATCGACATCCGTGGCACGATCGTCGTGTTCCGAGAAGCCGCGGAGCCAGTTACACCTTAGGGAGAGAGGTAGCAAAGTGGACGAGAAGATTCAGAGCGAGGTGCGGGCGGAATTGAGCTGGGAGCCACGGGTGCAGGCGGGCGAAATCACTGTGGGCGTCAACGAAGGCGTCGTCATGCTCGGCGGGCGGGTAGACACGTTCGCAACGCGCTCGGCAGCCGAACGGGCGGCGCACCGCGTTCGCGGTGTGAGAGCGGTCACCAACGACATTGAAGTCCGACCGTCCGCGTCCGACCCACCCAGCGATTCTGCCGTAGCCGAGGCGATCGCGGCCGCGCTGAGGTGGAACGACCTCATTCCTGCAGACACGGTCGAGGCGACGGTTATCGAAGGGTGGGTGACCCTCAAGGGCGCGGTCGAATCGGAGTATCAGCGTTGGGAGGCCGAACGCCTCGTCGCGCGTCTCAAGGGCGTCACTGGAGTGACGAATGTGATCCTCCTCCGGCCGTCTGGTTCAGCCTCAGCCCTCCGGCAGCACGTCATCGACGAGGCGTTGCGCCGCAATGCCCTGATCGATCTGGATGCGATCAAAATCATCGTCGAGGAGAGCGCGGTGATATTGATCGGTGCCGTGAGATCGTGGGCAGAGCGCGAGGCGGTCGAACACACCGCATGGTCGGCACCTGGCATCACATCAGTGGACAACCGCATCGTCGTTTCTACTTGAAACGGTGGAAGGCCTTGCCGACCTGCGTATGTCATGACGCCTCGTCCAGACGCAGCGGATCCGGGACGTATCAGCATCATCCCTATGTTTTTCAGCCGTCTGTGCGCTGATCCGCTCTGACAACCAGAACCGAACACGGTGCTCCTTTCACAACCTGCCCGGCGGTGCCTCCGAACAGCGCATCCTCGAGAAGTTTCACACCTTTGGCGCCGACGACAATGAGGTCGCGCGTCGAGTCCCTGGCCCGATTCAACAGTTCGGCAAACGCAAGGCCGACGGTGACCTCCGTCGTGACGGATACGCCATCCAGTGCTACCGCCGACCTCGCGACGAGCGCGTCCATTGCGCTGGTCGCCTTCTGTTCGAGAGACTGGACATCCCGTCGTTCGGCGTCACGAGGCCAACTCGCGGCGGGTGGATATGTTTCGATGACGTGCAACACGTGAAGCTCGGCGTTCATTGACCGCGCCAGTTCTGCCGCCGTCAAGAACGCCGCGACGGACATGGGTGAAAAGTCCACGCCGCAGACGATGCGCTTGAAGTTCAGTGCCGTAGGGTCCACCGGCGGGTCACCCGGGGCGAGCATTGGCGATCTCGTGCGCAACCTGTCGTAGGCGCATTGCAAGGGCAACGAGTGCACACCCCACGACGAGCCCGTAGAGCCCAATGAGCCATGCGAGAGCGACCGCTCCGGTGTCGGCGCGCAGCATCATCAACAGCCCCAGGCCGACGGACAGCACGCCGGCTGTGGGCAACGGCCACTCGCCAGACAACTCTCTGCGAAGAGTGACAGCTGCGGTGATTTCCGCGACGCCGCTCAGGATCGCCCACGACGCGATCAGGATCGCGAGCGAGACGTCGCTCATGACCGGAAAGGCCACGAAGACGACGAGCGCCGCTCCGATCCGGATTAACCCTTCCAACAAGAGGCTGCCAAATCCGGGGACGCCCCTCGCTCCTACGGCGATGACTAGTACGACGCATCCGTCTGCGAATGCGTAAGCGCCGAACAGGGCAATCAGAACGCTCAGTGTGATCTCTGGCCAGAGCAGGGCGAGCATACCGAAAATCACTGCGATCGATCCGCGGAAGAGCAAGAGACTCCAGTGAGTAGCCAGTATGGGAAGCATGTGGTCTCCTTGGTGGCGAAGTTCGCACGCGCTCGTGATTGGGGGCTCGAGCGGGCGTGACTTCCGCCGTCGGGAGCCACACCCGCCTTCCGCTGCGACGCCGGCGCGCGAACCTCACTCGGCGCCTGTGCTCAGAATGAGATAGTGATCCGGTTGTCGACCGAGGTGACTCCAGGAGCCGACCAGGCCGCGCGTGCCGCCTCCTCCCTTTCGGCCCAGGACCGTACCGTTCCTTTCAGAATGACTTTGCTACCGTCCACCTCCACGGTGATTCGCTGCGCGTCCGTCTCTGCGCTGCGCACGAGCGCCTTCTCGATCTGCTGTTTGAGCTCGGAGGGGGTCACGCGGGGCCTGACAGTGATCGAGTTGGTCACGCCAGTCACGCCTGTCAAACGGCGGACGACCCGTCCGGCGTCGTCCTTCTGGTACTGCCAGTCGACGGTGCCCTTGAGCGTGACCCAGCCTTTCGACACCGTGACGTCGATCTTGTCGGTGGGTAGGAACGCGTCCCACTCGAGGGCGCGAACAGCGGCTTCGGCAATGTCCGCGTCGGTGCGCTGCGACGAGAATGGCAGGCGAACCTCAATGTCGTTCGCGACTGCTTTCACGCCACGGACGCGGTGCGCCGCCTCCTCGGCCGCCCACTTTTTCGTGTAGGAGTCGACCCAACCCGTCAAGGTGACGACGCCGTCCTTGACGGCGACGCCGATCTCGTTCGGAAGTACGCGTGCATCCCACTTGAGTTCGGCCAGGACGTCCGTTTGGATCTGTGAGTCGGTTCGGGTTTCGGTTGTTACGGCCATGGCGTGTCCTTTCAGGAAAGATCAACAGCCCGATGTGACGAGCGAAACGCTTGCTCCCCAGATACACCATGGCGCGAGACGCGTCGCAAGGCTAAATGGGTGTCATAGCGGCGGATCCCTTCAGACGGATGAGCGCACGGGCCGATCGGGTTGCGCCCTTCGCCCTGGCGCTCGGATACCGTGAGTGCGAAGCGCTCGATCAGGCGCGAGCCATTTCCTGCGCGAGTTGCCGCAGCCGACGGGCGATGGCTAGCAAGAAGATCCCGAGGAAAGTTGCGTAGACGCCGAAGACCAACGCCAGCGCGAAGTGATCCGGACCGATGCCGGGCATAATCAGCCCGCAGATGATCGACAGCGCTCCGGTTGCAGCAAGTGGCCACTCCTCGCTCACCTCCGACCGCAACGTCATCCCCGCGAGGCTTTCGGCAACGCCTTTCGTGATTGCCCATGCGGCGATGAACGTCGGCAGCGTGTTCGCCGGCCCGATGAGCACGATCGCTCCCCCCGCCATGCCGATAAGGCCCTG
>CBIHMX010000207.1:0-5276 GCA_966211115.1 uncultured Gemmatimonadaceae bacterium
CCCCTACCCCGTCACTGGTCCACCAAACCGATACCGCACACCCAGCTCGTCGAGCAGTCCCACCAGCCTGCCTAACGCGAGTCCCATGACGGCAAAGTAGTCGCCATTGACGCGTTCGACGATTACGGCGCCGAATCCCTGGATGCCGTAGGCACCCGCCTTGTCCATCGGCTCGGCGGTCGCGATGTAGGCTTCGATCTGTTCCGCGGTCAACGACCGGAACGTGACCTCGACCGATTCGACGCCGGAGACCATGCGACCGCGGAGGCTCACGGCAACGGCGGTGAATACCGTGTGCGTGCGGCCCGAAAGACGCGCCAGGGTGCGCGCCGCCTCGCCCCCGTCCGCCGGCTTGCCAAGAATTTCTCCATCGAGCACGACGATCGTGTCCGATCCGATTACGACCGCCGCCGGCTCTCGAACGGCGATGGCTTGCGCCTTGGTTCGCGCCAGCCGCTCGGCATGCGCGACGGGCGACTCGTCAGGCAGGAGGCTTTCGTCGATGTTCGCCGGCAGGATCTCGTGCTCGATGCCGATGAGGTTCAGCAGGTCGCGGCGGCGCGGGGACTGGGAGGCGAGAATGACGCGAAGCGGTTCACTCATCGCTCGAGCCAGAGCGTTACGGGACCATCGTTGACCAGCTCGACGTCCATCATGGCACCGAATTCACCTGCTTCGACGCGCAGCCCGAGGTCGCGCAGGCGTGCCTTGAAGTTTTCGTAGAGTGGAATCGCCTGTTCAGGCCGGGCGGCGTCGATGAAGCTCGGCCGCCTGCCCTTCTGCACGTCGCCGTAGAGCGTGAACTGCGACACGACCAGGACGGCGCCGCCGACGTCGCCTAACGCGAGGTTCATCTTGTCGTCTGCGTCGGAGAACACGCGCAGTCCGGCAATCTTGTCAGCCATCCAGGCGACCCTGGTTTCGTCGTCGGTCGCGGTGAACCCGACCAGCAGTACGAATCCCCGTCCTATCCGGCCGGAGACTCGAACGCCGCCATTCTCACGAATCCTGACTTCGCCGCTCGACACGCGCTGCAGGAGAACTCGCATCGCGTGAAAGATGGCGCCACGACGTCTGATTGTCGCCCGCTGAGTCGCAGGATCGAACGAAGCCTCCCCTCCGTATGCAGCATGCCAAAGGCCCCGGCCATCCAGCGGCCGGGGCCCGGTGTGTGAAGGAGTTCGCTGCTAGCAGCAACCAGTTTCACACGGACAGTCATCCCCGGTGCACGGGGTACAGAAGTCGGTGTTCATTGTCTTCTCCAGTGATGGATGGTTGCGCGCGCCGAGCGGGCGCGCGCGGTGCGTCAACGGATCTCGCCTGCGCATGCGAGCCGCCGACATCGGGTCAGGCGCCCGCCGGCGCCTTGGTTGCTCGAACAAAAGCGCTCATGATCTTTCCCTCCACCGCCTCCACGAGCCGGTCATCGGTCAGCCCCGCGGAGTCGAGGAGCGCCTTCACGTCCTCGGTACTGTAGATACGCGTTGGCTCAATCGAGACATCGGTGAAGCCGGCCGCCAGCAGCAGGCGGCGGTACTCGTCGTCGCGAAGTGCGCCCGAGACGCAGCCCGTCCACAGGCCCATGCTCCGCTGCACCGCCTCGGGCAGGTCGCCGCGAAGCACCACGTCAGAAACGGCAAACCGGCCGCCGGGATTCAGCACCCGATGCGCCTCGCGGATGACGCGCGGCTTGTCGGCCGAGAGGTTGATGACGCAATTCGAGATCACGACGTCGACCGTTTCCGACGGCAGCGGAATGTTCTCGATCTCGCCGCGGAGGAATTCCACGTTCTGGAGTCCGGACTTCCGCCGGTTTTCCCGCGAGAGCGCGAGCATCTCGTCCGTCATGTCGAGGCCGTATGCCTTCCCCGTTGGTCCAACCCGCTGGGCCGACAGGAGCACATCGATGCCGCCGCCGGAGCCGAGGTCGAGGACCGTTTCACCTGGGGCAAGCGACGCCAGCGCCGTGGGGTTGCCGCAGCCTAACGAGGCGAGCAGTGCCTCGGCCGGTATGCCGTCGGTTTCGGCCGCCTCGTACAGGTTGGACGTGATCGGATCCCATTCGGCGCCCTTGGCGTCACACGCCGTTCCGCAGGCGCACGTCGCCTGCTGGCCTTCAGCAGCGCGCTGCGCCGCCGCCCCGTACTTCGCCCGTACTTCGGCGCGCAACGATTCCTGTGCGCCAAGCATCACCGACACTTCTTCGGTCATGGTCGATACCGTGATGGCGACGGGTTCGTCACCGCAACAGTCCGGACCGCAGCAGTTGCTCGCGCTCATGTGTGTGATTCCCCGAGTGGAAGCGCCATGAACAGCGCGGTAGACGGACAGGCTTCACTGAATTCCCGGGATTGACGCACCGGTTCGGGCGCCGATTCGCGATCAACGATCGAGAAACCGAACCGCGGGAAGTACTCGCCTGCGGTGGTGGTGAGCAGGTAGAGCGACTGCAACCCGCGCCGGCGCGCCCAGTCGATTCGGTCGCGGGTCAGGGCGTCGCCGACACCCTTCCCCCGCCAGGTCGACACCACGGCCGCCGAACGGAGCAGGCCGTCGCCGCCATGGACTTCGATTCCCTCGACACCGATGAGTTGGCCGTTCGCTTCCGCAACAGCGTAGCCATCACCGAATTGGTCTCGAAGGCCGTCGAGCGGAAGCTCCGAATCGCGAAGCGCCGTTTCGACCGCGGAGAGGTCGGCGATGGCGGCAGGCCTGATCGTATAGGTGCCACTCATCGCTGCGGTCCTCCAGGCTGATGATCGCGATGGCAGCGGGCGACATCGGCCGAGGGGCAATAGATCGTCGGCGCCATGGCGCGAGCCAACTGCTCGAGCCGTGCCTCGCGTGCTGCCGGGCGGGGTTGGGGAGGTGCGGTTATGGATGCTGGTGGCATGGGAGACCCTCGTCAGGCACAGGCGCGCAACAACTGTTGCACGCGTTCCTTCAGCGCGCGTGCCTCGTCGCGCCGAATGCGATAGTAGACCCACTGTCCCACCTTCTCACTTTCGATCAGCCCCGCTTCGCGCAGGATGCGCAAGTGATGCGAGACGGTGGGCTGCTTGACCGGGACAGAAGCCTCGAGGTCGCACACGCACACCCTGCCTTCGTTGCGCGCGAGCACGTCCAGCAGCTGGAGCCGTACCGGATGCGCGAGATGCTCGAGGTCCGTCGCGATCGCCGCGGCCTCGGTGTAGGGACGGCTGGGCCGCGCCTGGACGTCGCAGCACCGGTCACCCAGCTGGCGGTCGAATACTTCAAGAGTTCTGGCCACGACCGGAGCCTAGCAGGTATATCGACGCCTGTCAATATACAGGGAGTTCAGAGTTCGGGGTCAGACCCGGGGTCCGACCCGGGGTCTGACCCCGGGTCTGACCCCGAACTCGGGTTGGTGGGCGGGAAAAGGTCCCAATGGGCGGGAAAATGGTCCAGACCGCGCGCCCATCGGTGTCCATCCGCGGCCGCGGAGTTATCCGTGTTCAACCTTTTGCCGAGGCAATCCGAAAAGCGAATCGGCGGCCATCGCCGGTACGTCGAAGGGATGCAGCGTGGGAGTGCTGTATTGCCCTTCGACGGGGGCTGCTTTCGCACACCCCTAACCCGCGGCGATCACTCGTCCTCGTGGGAAACGCGCAGAAAAAGGCGCGAAAAAAACTTCCCGACAAAATGGGAACTGTCTTCCAAAACGCGAGAAAAATCTTTCGTAACGGGCTGCGCAGTTCCGTAAAAGGTGTCTGACCCCGTGTCTGACCCCTTTTATTCGACGGTCACGCTCTTGGCGAGATTCCGAGGCTGGTCGACGTTCGACCCACGCTTGACGGCGACGTAATACGCCAGAAGCTGCAGCGGGATCGAGGCCAGAATCGGCATCAGCAGGTCAGCCGTTTCCGGAATGCGGAACTCATAGTCGACCTTGCCTGACAGCGCCTCTTCATCGCGGCTGGTGATGGCGATGACGCGACCCTTCCGCGCCTTCACCTCCTGGATGTTCGACGTGATCTTGTCGAACACGGAGTCATGCGGCGCGATGAACACCACCGGCATCATTTCGTCGATCAGCGCGATGGGACCATGCTTCATTTCCGCCGCCGGATACCCCTCGGCGTGGATGTAGCTGATCTCCTTGAGCTTGAGCGCGCCTTCCAGCGCGACCGGGAAATTGTAACCCCGGCCGAGGTACAGGAAATTCGACGCGCGCTTGAACTCCTCGGCCAGGGCCTCGATCTCCTCGGCCCGGGAGAGGATGTCCTGTATCTGGCCCGGAAGCCGTTGCATGTCGTCGATGATCTCGCGGCCCCGCAGGATGGACAGGTCGCGCAGGCGACCCAGCTTGAGCGTGAACAGGAGCAGCGCGATGACCTGGCTGGTGAACGCCTTGGTCGATGCCACGCCGATTTCCGGGCCGGCATGGATGTAGATGCCGCCGTCCGCCTCCCGCGCAATCGTCGAGCCGACGACATTCACGATGCCTAACGTCCGGGCACCGCGGCGCTTGGCCTCGCGCATGGCGGCCAGCGTATCGGCCGTCTCACCCGACTGCGAGATGACGATGCATAACGTCTTCTCGTTCACGATCGGGTTCCGGTAACGGAACTCCGACGCGTACTCGACCTCGACCGGCACCCGCGTCAACTCCTCGATCATGTGCTCGCCGATCAGCGCCGAGTGCCAGCTGGTACCACAAGCGGTGATGATGATGTTGTCGAACGACAGCAGCTCGTCGTCCGTCAGGTTCAATCCGCCCAGCTTCGACGTCCCTTCGTCGCCGAGCAGCCGGCCACGCATCGTCTGCTCGAGCGTCTGCGGCTGCTCGAAGATTTCCTTGAGCATGAAGTGCGCGAATCCGCCGCGCTCGATCTGACCCAGGTCCCAGTCGATGCGCGAGACCTTCTTCTTGATCTCGGTCGCGTCGAGGTCGACGATACGGTAGCCGTTGCGATCGACCACAGCCATCTCGCCGTCGTCGAGATAAATCACCTTCCGCGTGTGGGCGAGGATGGCCGACACGTCGCTGGCGATGAAGTACTCGCCGTCACCGAGCCCGACGAGCAACGGGCTCCCCTTCCGCGCCGCCACGATCTTGTGGGAATCCACGCTCGAGACGACCGCGATGCCGTACGTGCCCTCGATCTGGTGCAGCGCCTCGATGACGGCGTCCTCGAGGTTGCCCTCGAAGAGCTCCTCGATGAGGTGCGCGAGCACTTCGGTGTCGGTGTCTGAACGGAACGTATAGCCGCGGCCCTCGAGCATCTTGCGGAGGACGGTGGCGTTCTCGATGA
>CBIHMX010000208.1:0-5272 GCA_966211115.1 uncultured Gemmatimonadaceae bacterium
TCGCCAGCGCGCAGGAGACCGTCGACGGCGCGAGCGATCTCATCGAGGCAACCGACAGGCTGTCGCGCAAACTCCGGGAAAAGATCGGCGAATCGCTCAAGCAGGTGCGCGCCGATCCGCCGCTGGCGCAGGTCACGACCTCTTCGCTCGAGGCGCTGAAGAAATACGCCGAGGGTGTGCGGGCGAACGACGTGGAGGCCGATTTCGCCAAGGCGGTCCGTTCGCTCCGGGAAGCGGTCGCGATCGATTCCATGTTCGGGATGGCGTATCGGAAGCTCGGTATCGCCATGAACAACGCCAACGGTCTGGACGTTCTTCGGAGTACGGTGGCGGAACGCCGCGCGGTATTCGACAGGGCGTATGAGTTCCGCGATCGGATGACGGAGCGGGAGCGGCTTTTCGCAACCGCCGGCTACCACGCATCGGGGCCACACCTGGATCGCGCACTTGCCGTCGAGGCGTATGAAGCGCTGCTGCGTCGTTATCCGGACGAAGGACCCGCTCTGCAGAACTTTGCCGGGATCCTCGAGGGGCGTCAGGAATTCGCACGCGCCGAGTCGTTGTATCTGCGGCGCATCGAGCTGGATTCGACCGTACAGTTCGCGCCGTTCAACATCATCTTCGCGCAACTGAGCCAGGGAAAGATCGACGCAGCCAGGGCAAGTCTGGCGCGCGCCGCACGGCTTTTTCCGGGTCAGGGGCGCATTAGCCTCGGCGAGGGGGCGATCGCTTACCAGGAAGGGCAGGTGGACTCGTTCCTTGCGATCGGACAGCGGATTCGAAATGACACGATCCAGGCTGTCCGTGACGTCATCATGCTTGCGTTCACGGACATCAGTCGCCGGCACGGGAAGCTTGCTGAAGCGCAACGACAGTTGACCGAATATCGCGCCGCGTTTTCGCGCCCTGAAAGTCAGGAGAAGCTGCTGGACTCCCTCGACGTGCTCAGACCCGCGCTGTGGTTCTTCGATCGACCTGAAGAAATGGCGCGCCGCCTGGATACGTCTCTGCGTTTATACCCTCCCGGCGGGATGCAGCCCGATGCACGGCCCTATCAGCAACTCATCGCGGCGTATGCCGCCGCGGGCAGGGCAGACAAGGCACGCGAGCTGCTCACGGCATTCGAAGGGGAAGCACGCGATACGGTGCAACAGCGTCTGCGCCGCTGGGCGTTCGAACTGGCGAGAGCACGGATTGCGATGGCCGCTGGGAAGTATCGAGACGCGATCGATCTGTTCCGTGCGTCCGACCGGCAGCCTGACGGCCCGAGGAGGGCATGCCAGACCTGCAGCGATCCGGAAATCGGACTGGCATTCGACAGGATGGACCAGCCGGATTCTGCGATCGTCGTGTACGAGCACTACCTGAAAACACCTGATCCACTGCGTTGGGAACTGGACGGCTGGGAGCTTGCGCGCATTCTCCGGCGCCTCGGCGAGCTGTATGAGGCCAAGGGAGACCGGCAGAAGGCCATCGAGTATTACCAGCGCTTCGTCGCTGAATGGAAGGACGCCGATCCGGAACTGCAGCCGCGCGTCAGGGAGATCCGGCAGCGGCTCGCGCGCCTGACTGATCCCGAGCGCAAATAGCGCCGCGAAGCGCGTTCAGAACGTTGCTCACCAGTCGATACTTGAACCGATGGCTCTTCAGATACGTCCGGCAAATCTGCGCGACGTCCCGGCGCTGGTCGCGCTCATGACATCGTTTTACGCCGAGGCCGACTTCCCGCTCCCCGCCGCGCCGGCGGCGCGCGCCTTCGAGGCGCTGCTCACCGACCCCCGACTCGGTGGCGCGTGGCTCGCGGAACGTGAAGGAACTCCGGTGGGCCATGCGGTTCTCACCGCGTGCTTCAGCATGGAGTACGGCGGACTGCGCGCGTTCATCGACGACCTGTACGTGCGCCCCGAGGCGCGCGGGCGCGGGGTGGGTGCGGCACTCCTGGCCGCGGCACGTGACTCCGCCATGACTCGCGGCGTACGGGCGCTGCATGTGGAGGTAGGCGTGGAGAATGCGACGGCGCGGCGACTCTATTCGCGCGCCGGCTATTCCGACAGCGGACATCTCCTCCTGACTCTCCCGCTCGCGCCGCCAGTCCACGCTACCTGACGAATCGCAGAGATGAATCGGTCGCGCGTGCCACAGAACGACTCCCTGTTCGATCGCATCGACAACGCTGCGAGGATCATCCAGGCTCGAACCGACATCGAGCCGCGGGTCGCGATTGTTCTCGGGACGGGACTCGGAGGGCTCGCCGGCCGCATCGAGTCGCCGGTCGTCATCGACTATCGTGACATTCCCGGTTTTCCGCTGTCAACCGTGGAGTCACACGCCGGCCGGTTGCTGCTGGGACACATGTCGGGTTGCCCGGTGGTGGCAATGCAGGGCCGGTTTCATCTCTACGAAGGCTACACGCTCGAGCAGGCGACTTTTCCGGTGCGCGTCATGCGGCGGCTCGGCGCGCATACGCTCATCGTTTCGAATGCCTGTGGCGGCATGCACCCCGAGTGGCAGGCCGGCGACCTGATGCTGATCGCCGATCACATCAACCTGCTCGGCGACAACCCGCTCATCGGGCCTAACGATGACCGGCTTGGTCCCCGGTTTCCCGATTGTGGCGCGCTCTATGACGGCGGCTTGCGCGCACTCGCCAGGCGCGTGGCGTCGGAGCAGGGGACCGTGCTCCGCGAAGGTGTCTACGTGGCGGTCGCCGGTCCCAACCTCGAGACGCGGGCGGAGTACCGCATGCTCCGCACGATCGGCGCGGACGTCGTCGGGATGTCGACGGTGCCGGAGGTGCTGGTCGCCGCGCACGGCGGCATGCGCATCCTCGGCGTTTCGATCATCACGGACATGTGCATCCCGGAAACGCTCGAACCGGCCAGTCTCGAAAAGATCCTCGCCATTGCGGGAAGCGCCGAGCCGAAACTGACGTCGCTGGTGGCCGGCGTCGTCGCCGCGATCTGATTCTTCGCCCGATCCATTGTTCTGCGGTATGCGCGGGCGAGGATAGCACTAGGGCATTTCCGGAACGCCAAACTCAACGGTGTCGTTGTTAGAATTGATGCGTTCGCCTTCGCGTCGTCCGGGCGCGTGCCGATTGCCGTCTTATCGCGTCCCTGTTGCATGTTGTCCAGTCTTCTCCGCCGCGCGCCTCGTGACGCCCGTATGGCCCGGGAAAGAGCACGCTCGCTCGCCATACGCCTGGCGCACTTCCTCTTCGTCTGGTCGGGATTGCTGTTCATCCATGAGTGCGGCCACGCGCTGGTTGCCCGGTGGCAGGGTTACTCGATAGGCAGCATGACGATTGGCGCCGGTCCGGTCATCTGGCGCGGCACTGCTGCCGAAACGCCGGTGACGTTCCGACTCGTACCGCTGGCTGGAATCACTCGCGTCGCACCGCCCGCGCTTGACTCGCGCGCATCGCTGGCGGGCCGGGGACTCATGTTCAGCGCCGGGATCCTGCTGACGGCCGCGGCGGCGTTCGTCGTCGCTGGAGTCACCACCGGCTGGGAACGGATGTTCGGCCGTCGCTGCACCTGGGGACGGATGATCGTCGCGGACGCCATCGTGCTGAGCGTGTTCAACCTGCTGCCAGTGCCGCCACTCGATGGAGGGCGAGCCCTGCTCGACGCGTACGCAGCGCTCAGCGGCGCGCCACTGATGGGAAGCGCCCTGTTCTGGACGCAGGTGAGCGGCCTCGCCCTCGCTGTCCTGCCGATGACGATGTGGACGAAATGGACCACGCGAATCGACGCCGTGGCCATGAACTGGCGTGCTCCGAGTCCGCCTGGCCGGTATCGATAATTCTCCGCGTCGACTCGCGATCAACTCGGTTTTCGGCTGGTGAACTGATCGCGAAAAAATCTGGACCTGCGAAAAACGCCCCGGAAGCCGATGGCTCCCGGGACGATTCGTATCGAGCATTGCGGCTATGGCGTCCGGTTCGGGGGCGTCGTGTACCGGTCGGCATTGTCGATCCGGTCCACGTGGTCTCGCCGCCTCAGGCCGAGCAGGCCGGCGAGTCCGAGCAACCCGATCCAGCCCCAATCCATGTCGTCGTCGTCATCGTACATGTCATCAACGGCGGTACGGTCCTGCATTGAATCCATTGGTGTCTGCGCCGTCGCGACGGGCGCCACCGCGGTCCCGGCGACCACCAGGCCGGCGGTGAGCGCAGCATGACGGAAAATCCGGCGAAGTTCTGTTTCTCGCATACGACAGTCTCCCTCGAGGTTCGGTCGTGTCGTACACCGCTGTTTCAAAAGTGCGGCTCGTGCATAACGAGATTCGAACAGACTCCACCGTTGAAACACCGGGGCTAGCTGACGCGCTCGACCTTGACGATGACCTCGGAGTTGTCGCCGACCTTGCAGCTGAATCCGCCGGCGGCGTCGCCGTAGTGCACGTCCAGCGCCAGCGTCTCCGACCTCAGCAACTCTTCCCAGGTTCTGGCGGCCGCCAGGGCGTCGGCCGCGCCGCCAATCGTCAACCGGATGCGGTCACTGACATCGAGGCCTGCCTCACGACGCGCCTGTTGCACGGCGCGGATGACATCGCGGGCGAGTCCTTCTTCCGAGAGCTCCGGCGTCACCGTCGTGTCGAGGACAACGAAGCCGGCGTGCTCCGGCAACTCGGCCGCGGCGCCGGGGTCGCGCGACACGATCCGCCGCTCGAATTCACTCTCGAGCAGTTCGATGCCGGCCGCCTGCACCCGGCCTTCGGGCGTCAGGCTCCAGTTCCCGGCCTTCACGGCCTTGATCACGTCCTGGACCTGCTTGCCGAGGCGCGGGCCGGCGACCCGTGCGTTGACCGCGATTTCGGTCCGGCCGTGCGCCGCGACATCGGCGGTCATGTCGACGTGCTTGACGTTCACCTCGTCGCGGATGATGTCGGCGAACGGCGCGAGGTCAGCGGCGGCGCGCGTCGCCACGCGCAGGTGGTTGAGCGGCAGCCGGACGCGCAGCTTGTGCGCCATCCGGAGGCCTAACGCGGTCGAGCAGACGTCACGCACCTGGTCCATCACCTGGACCAGGGCGGCGTCGGCCGGCAGCTCGATCGCGCTGGGCCAGTCGGTCAGGTGAACGGATCGTTCGCCGGTCAGCCCGCGCCAGACCACCTCGGTCGTGAGCGGCAGGAGCGGTGCGGCCACCCGGCACGTCACCTCCAGGACCGTGTGCAGGGTGTCGATCGCATCGCGGTCACCGGACCAGAACCGGTCGCGCGACCGCCGGACATACCAGTTGGTGAGCGCGTCGAGGAAGTCGCGCACCGA
>CBIHMX010000209.1:0-5268 GCA_966211115.1 uncultured Gemmatimonadaceae bacterium
GGGCGGGATAGGGGAGACACAGTTCGTGGTTAGTGGTTATTGGAACTGGTACGGGTAGTGAGTACTGCGACTGGCAGGGGTCGAGACCGGGAACTTTCGAGCCAGAAAAGCTATCACCGCTGGCTCGGTTTGACCGCTCGGCTCAACCCCTCGCGTGGAACTCCCGGGCGATGCGGCCCACCCGATGGGCTGCGGCCTTCAGGGCGGGCGACGGAGCCACCAGGTAGCTCATGCGCGCTTCGGCAAAGATGGGGAGATCTGCAGGATGGTCGCCAATGTAGTCGAATTCTTTGCAATTCAACGACTTGCAAATGTGTACGGCCTTCTGGCGTCCCTTGATGTTCGGCCCCGCGTCGGTTGCGATGAGGGCGTCGAACAATCCGAGATGGGCAGCTACCGCTTCACCAACCAATCGATGCGCAGCCGTCGCCAGGACGATCCGTCGCCCACGTTGCTTCTCTTCCCGTAGAAAAGCCAAAACCTCAGGACGCCACCTCAACGATTGAGGATCGGGCACGTAGCGACGAGCGACGAACCCCTTGAGTCGCGGCCGGCCTCCCAGAAGAACAAACGGCACCGCCAGCAGGAGCCACGGTGCCGTACGAGCCAGATACCTCAGGGAAAGGCGGAGTGTGTCTCCCTCGATCAACGTGCCATCGAGGTCGACACAGAGGGGAGGTTCGGGACCGGCGGGCGTCAGTGTCCTGTCGTCGCTTCCGCGTGGGATTCGCCGGCGAATTTGGCGTTCGTGAGTTGCACGATGGTGAACGCGAAGATGAAGAGCGCGATGCTGGTGAGGATCATGCCGATGACGGCGGACCTCTTGTCACCGGGTTCGAGTTCGGACATCTGAGATTGCCGTGAAAAGGTGGAGTGGACGGACGACGCGAAACGGGAAGGAACCAGATAACGCGTGATGCGAGATGGCGCTGACCCGATCTATTCGACCTTGGCTGATGTCAACTCATCATTCTGCTTGATCTGCGGGATGACGTCGAGTCCCTCGATCACCTGACCGAAGACGGTGTGCACGCCATTCAGGTGGCGCGTGTTGGATTCGCTGAGCACCACGAAGAACTGGCTTCCTCCGGTATCCTTTCCCGCGTGCGCCATGGAAAGGGCCCCCAGCTTGTGCTTGTGGGGGTTACCGGCGGTTTCGCACTTG
This sequence comes from uncultured Gemmatimonadaceae bacterium, assembly GCA_966211115.1. GTDB lineage: Bacteria > Gemmatimonadota > Gemmatimonadetes > Gemmatimonadales > Gemmatimonadaceae > JABWBJ01. Next base: position 1,166 of record CBIHMX010000209.1, read on the forward strand.
ATCTTCCAGCCGGGACCACCGGTTCCGACCGGTCCCTTGGCGTGTTCGCCGCCTTTTGAATACGGATCGCCGCCCTGGACCACGAAATCGGGAATGACGCGGTGGAACCTGGTTCCATCATAAAAGCCGCTGTTGGCGAGCTTCTCGAAGTTGGCGACGGTGTCGGGCGCGTCGGTGTCGTACAACTCGGCGACGAGGGTGCCCTTGGACGTTACGAGCGTGGCTTTCTTCATGCACGGCAGGGTTATGAGTCCGCGGGTAATGTAATGCGTGACCAGAGCGGCGACCCGTGACCGGATCAGACCCGGAACGCGGAGGGGCAGATATCGTTGAGGACGCAGTCGCCGCACTTCGGCTTCCGGGCCTCGCAGATGCGGCGGCCGTGCCAGATGAGCAGGTGCGACAGCAGCGTCCACTGCTTCCTCTCGTACAGCGACATCAGCACCTGCTCGATCTTCTCCGGGTCGGTTTCACTCGTTAGGCCCAGCCGGGCCGACAGTCGCTGGACGTGCGTGTCGACCACGACCCCTTCGTTGATTCCCCAGGCGTTGCCGAGTACGACGTTGGCGGTCTTCCGGCCCACGCCGGGCAACTTCACGAGGTCGTCCATGGAAGGCGGGACGTGTCCGGCATGGCGCGCTTCGACGGCGTCGGCCATGGCGATGAGGTTGCGTGCCTTGTTGCGGAAGAATCCGGTGGTCCGGATGATGTCTTCGACGTCTTCCTGACGGGCCGCGGCGAGGGCGGCGGGGGTGGGCCAGGTCGCGAAGAGAGTCGGCGTGACCATGTTCACGCGCTTGTCGGTGCACTGGGCACTCAGGATGGTCGCCTGCACCAGTTCCCAGGCATCCCGGAAGTCCAGCTCGCAGTGCGCGTCGGGGTAGAGCGCTGACAATCGCTCGAAAATCGTTTGCGCGTGAGCGGGAAGCTGGCGGGGTGGTATGCGTTTCGCCGGCTTGCCGCGTTGCAGTGATCTGGCCTGCGTAACGGGGATGACGGACGGTTTCGCCGACGATCGCACCGTTGATGTCGGGGGGCCCTTCGGCCTCGTCAGGCCGCCGTTCGCATTCGGCGTCCCGCGGGCGGCCTTGGGGCGAGCCTGCGACAGCGGCTGCCGTGGCCCGGCGGACTTACGAGCCACGACGTCCCCCGGCCGACGTACCGATGCTTCTCCTGGTCCTGGCAAACGCCAGGACATCGTCTGCCGTGCGAGTGTTCAGCACGTTGCCGGCCTCGAGCCAGCCCTTGCGCGCGATCTGCATACCGAAGTCCACATAACCCAACTCGTCAGGCGAGTGGGCGTCCGGGCCGATCTCGATCGTCACGCCCCGTGCGACGGCGGCCGGCAGGAATCGCCAATCGAGGTCGAGCCGGTTCGGGTCGGTGTTGAGCTCGAGCGCAATTCCGGCTTCGGCCGCGCGATCCATGACGGCGTCCAGGTCGACCGCGAACGGTTCACGACGCAGCAATTTCCGGCCGGTGGGGTGGCCGATGATGGTGAGGTGAGGATCGTCCATCGCGCGCAGGATGCGCTCTGTCATCTGTTCGCGATCCATGCCGAACCGCGAGTGAATCGACCCGATGACATAGTCGAACCGGTCGAGCAGTTCGCTATCGTAGTCGAGGGTGCCATTGGCGAGAATGTCGGACTCGAGGCCCTTGAGCACGCGAAATCCGTCCAGCCTTGCATTCAGCGCGTCGATCTCGTCGTGTTGGCGCAGCACGGTATCGCGCGACATTCCGCCGGCATACGACGCGGCTTGCGAATGATCCGAGATGCCGAGGTACGTCCAGCCGCGCGCCCGCGCGGCGGTGGCCATGGCTTCGATGGAAGTACTGCCGTCGGAATACTTCGAGTGACAATGGAGGATGCCACGAAGGTCTGCGAGCTCGATCAGGCTGGGCAGCTTGTCATCGGCGGCCGCCTCGATTTCGCCGCGATTTTCCCGCAGTTCCAGGGGAATCCAGGCCAGGCTGGCATTCTCGTACACCGTGCGTTCGTCTGCGTCGGGCATTGGTACCCCGGTCCTGTCGACCAGCCGATCGTCGCGAATGTCGAAGCCGCGCGACCGGAGTCGGTCGATGACTCGTTCGCAATGCTCCTTGTTCCCGGTCGCCCGCCATCGGGCAATGGGAAGCGTGTCGGCTCGCGAGCAATGCAGGTCACTGCGTACGCCATTGATCAGGCGGACCGTGATGGTCTCGTGCGTCGCTGTTACCTCTTCGACGCCAGGAACCGTCTTCGCTGTCTTCGCGAGTGAATCTGCTCCGTCATCGCAGACGACGACGAGATCGATATCGCGAACGACTTCAGCCGAGCGCCGGAGCGATCCCGCGATTTCGACCTGGGTGACGCCCGGGAGTTTTGACACCGCGCGCTGTAATCGCGCGGCTTCGGTTGCTGCTGCACCATGCATCAACTGTCCCGATTTCTCCTGCATGGTAGCGATGCCCTTGAGGATCTTGTCGGCCGTCTTGATTCCAAAGCCGGACAACTTTGCCAACCGGCCGTCGCGGGCGGCGGCCTCCAGCTCGGCAACTGACTCTACCTTGAGGCCTTCGTGGATCCGGTGGATGCGTGTCGGTCCGAGTCCCGGGATGCGCATCATGTCCACCAGGCCCTCGGGCGTCGTCTCGCGCAACGTCTCGAGATACGAGGAGTCGCCTGTCTCGACGAGGTCTGCCAAGACGGCCAGTGTCGTGGCGCCGATGCCCGGCAGTTTGGCGAGCTCCTTCGACCGCACCATGGGTGCAATGTCTGCTTCGTCCAGCTCGCTGAGCGTGCGTGCGGCCTGGGTGAAGGCGCGCGACTTGAACGGATTTTCTCCGCGGACTTCCAGCAGCGCAGCGATTTCGTTCAGCCGGTACGCTGCAATTTGTGGGTCGAGCATGACGAGAGCGGAGGGCAGATGGCAGAAGGCATACCGCTACCAAGTCTAAGACGGGAGAAGGCCGGCAACAGGCCGGCCCTCTGACCGCTCAGCCCTTACCAGGCCCTCAGCTCGCGACGCCGGCGTACGTTCGCAACTGGCCCACCATTTCGTGCAATCGCTCCTCGGTGTTGGCGATTTCCGTGGCCGCTTCGTCGACGTCGAGGAGGCCGGCGCGCATGGAGGTTGCGACCTTGTTCAGGTAGCGAATTTGCGTCAGGACTTCCTGAGTGAGGTGGCGCAACCCGTTGAACCGGCGTCGATGTGACATGGCTCGCCGGTGCCGCAACGCGAGGTCGTGATTGGACAGTGTCCGCGCCTGCGCCTGGATATCGGCGCTCGATCGGCCGGGGATCGAGCCGAAATCCCGGATGCCGTCGTCGTCTTCCCACTCCGAGTCGCGGAACAGCAGGTGCCCGACATGCTCGATGCCATCGAACTCGACACGCACCGAGACGGCGTAGGTTCGACCGTCGATGTCCGTCGTGGTGACGAACAGTTCCTCGTCGTCCTGTTCTGTGCTGGGCATCGTGCTACCCGATGTCATGGTGGTTCGGTCAGGTATTCGTCGATTGCAACGAAGAGTGCGTCGGGCTGTTCCACGTATGGGACGTGTCCGCTCGCCTCTAGGACGAGCAACCTCGCGCGCATGGCACCAGCTGCCTTTTCGGTCGACTCGAGCGGTATGGGATCGTGGCGCCCGTGGACGAAAAACGCGGGCACGTGCACGCTGCCCAGGTCGGCAATGACATCGAAGTCGCCCAGGCTGTTCCAGACCGATTGCTGCACCCTGGCGGTCACCCGGAAAGGCGTGAGTTCGGCGGCTGCTTTCGGGTTCGTGAAATACGGAGCGACACCCAGCTCGAACTGCCGCTGACGCCACTCGTCGGGATTGGCGTCCTTCAGCCCGGAGTCGGCGAGGTCTTCGCGCAACTCTCGAATCGACTCGCTACGCTGGCGTCGCGCGAACTCATCCTCGAACGCCTGCCGGTGCGGCCGGGAAAGCGGCGCCGGATCGACCAGGACGAGTTTGACGGGCAGCGGGTGCTCGCGGTGCCGCTGGCATTCAATGGTGTACAGAAGGGCGAGCAGTGCCCCCCATGAGTAGCCGATGATCGTCGGCGGATCGAGTGAAAGCTCACGAATGACCAGGGACAGGTCCTGGACATGATT
>CBIHMX010000210.1:0-5264 GCA_966211115.1 uncultured Gemmatimonadaceae bacterium
CACAGATGGCCGATGCACTCCTTCGCGGTGCACCGCACCTGACGATCATCGCCACGAGCCGTGAGCCGCTGGCGATTGAGGGAGAGGTGGCCTGGCAGGTACCTGCGCTTGCACGCTGGGAGCCGGGCGAAGACGACGTGCCACTCGATGCGGCGCGTGCACTCCAGTACGACGCCATCCGTCTGTTCGCGGATCGCGCCCGCGCCGCCAGCCCGACATTTGTACTGACCGATACCAATGCGTCGGCCGTGGGTACGCTATGCGCGCGGCTGGATGGGTTACCACTGGCGCTCGAACTGGCCGCGGCGGTCTTGCCCATCCTTGGAATCGAAGGGTTGACCGCACGGCTGGACGATGCTCTATCGCTGCTCTCGCGAGGCAGGCGCACGGCGCTCCCGCGTCATCGCACGCTGCGCGCGGTGCTCGATTGGAGTCATGAACTCCTCGAGGAACGTGAGCAGGCCCTGCTGCGCCGGCTTTCGGTGTTCCGGGGCTCGTTCATCCTGGATGACGTCGAGGCGGTCTGCGCGACGCCTGGATCTGGTGCCTCGGGCGTGCTGCCAGCGCTCGGGCGATTGGTCGAGCTGTCGCTGGTCGAAGTGCGGGAGGAAAACGGGGAGGCCAGCTATCGGCTGCTGGAGACCGTCCGGCAGTACGGGAGTGCCCTGCTCCGCGCGCTCCCCGAGGAGCGCGACGTCCGCGCACGGCACGCTCGATGGGTCGCCGACGTAGCGGAGCGGGCCGAGCCCGCGACCTTCGGCCCGGCGCGCGGGCGGGTCGTTGCGAGACTGCGACGCTCGGTGGAAGAAATCCGCGCGGCGCTCCTGTGGGCGGCGGGCGGCGACGGCGATCCGCTGGTCGCGATCCGCATCGCCGGCGCGTTAGGCTGGTACTGGATTTCCGGCCACCCATGGGCTGAAGCCAGGCAATTGCTGAAGGCGGCGCTCGCCGCCGCGGACGCGCAGGGGATCGCCGATAGCGACCGCGTCCTGGACGAGCGCGTCGCGCTGGGCCGGGTGATGTACCCGATGCTCGGGCTTTCGTACTTCGCCGGTGACACCGATGCCATGCTCGGCATCGCCGGTCGTGAGATGGCGTTATGGGACAGCGTGGATGGCGATCCGCATCTGACCGGCCCCCAACGCCTGGCCTCTGCGCGGGGGCGGACGTTGTGCTACCAGCTCACGGGCTTCGCCCATGCCATGCGCGGAGAATCCGACCTGGCGAGAAGCTTCATGGATCGCTGCATCACCACCGCGGAGGCGTCGAGCGATCGGTGGCTGCTGGCGGTGATGAAAATGCGCCGGGCGCTCATGCACTTCATGCTGGGCGACCATGCCGCGGCGCACCGTGACTTCGAGGATTCTGTTCCACAGCTCCGTGAGATGCACGAGCACTGGTTCCTGTCCCTCGCGCTCGAGGGCATGGCCATCAACGCGCTCGCGCGCCGAGATCTCGCCGCCGCCGGATCGTATGCCCGGGAGAGCGTCATCGTGCTGCGTCCCGAGCCGGACGCGTGGTTCATTTCTCGATCGCTGGACGCCATTGCCGTCATCCTCGAGTCCCAGCTTGCACCGGTCGGCGCGGCCGGCACCACACCTGACGAACGGGCCACGGTCGCGGCACGACTGATGGGCGCCGCCGAGAGCTTGCGTCGCCGCTGCGGCGCGGGGATCATCGGTCCCGACGTCGCACGTCACGCGGCAACACACGCGGCGTTACGTGTGCGGATCGGCGCTGAGGCATTCGCTGCCGCGTTCAGCGAGGGTGAGCGGCTGAAACCCGGGGATGTCTTCGAGATGATGGAGCGCGACCCTGTCGTTGCCGCGCTCGCCCGCGGCAACGGTGCCTCACCGGCCGCACACCCTGCGCCTGACGACTCTTCGCCGCGGCTGAAGATCGTGGTACTCGGCGACTTTTTCATGTTCAGTGGCGGCGTCCCTCTGCCCGGTGATTCGTTGCCAGGCGGAAAGGTCCTCGAGCTCATGCTTTTTCTGCTCCTTCATCGCGGCGTGACGAAGGACGAGGCGGGGCTGGCGCTCTGGCCGGACGCGTCCGCGGCACAGGTGCGCAACGTCTTCCACGTCACGTTGCATCATCTCCGGCGCTCGCTCGGCAACACGCGGTGGATCGCCTTCGACCGCGGTATCTATCGTTTCGATCGATCACCGGCGGCCGGCCGACACCTCGACTTCGACGTGGATGCGGTACTCACCGCCAGCACGCAGGTGCGCGCGCTCCGGCGCGAACGCGGGACCGCGACGCGAGCGCAGCTCGCTGATCTCCGGTCCGCACTCGACCAGAACCGCGGGTTACTCGCCCAGCGTTTCGTGAAGGAGGACTGGATTATCCCGCACCAGGAACGGGTGCAGGCGGCGTGGGCCGACGGAATGGAGGGGCTCGCGGAGCTGGCCTTCCAGCTGGGCCTTCACGACGACGCCTCCTCGGCGCTGGAAGCGTTGCTGCAGCGAGAGCCCCTGCGAGAGAACGGTCACCGGCTCTACCTCGACACACTCATATCGCGCGGCGAACCGGCGCGCGCACTCGCGCACTACGAGGTGCTGACGGAGTTGCTCAGGCGAGAGGTGGGGGCGAAGCCGGCGCGGGAAACCAGGGAGATCGTGGAACGACTTCGCAGGTGAGGAGAGATCGCGGCGCGAACCAGTCGCAATTTCGTCGGCGGTAGGTCCTAACTCTCCCGGAGCGTTCCCAGGATGTTGGCTCGCGCGGCACGGCGAGCCGGAAAATATGTACCGAGGGCGGCCGCTGCCGCCGCGAGCACCAGCGCGCCGGCGATGCTGAGGAGGTCGCGACTGTTCACGCCATAGACCAACCCATCGAGAAACGGCGCCGCGATCAGCGACAGGATGATTCCGATCGGCAACGCAATCCCGGCGACGAGGCCGCTGGTGCGCACGTTGTCCCACACGACGCGACGCGGCGAGGCACCTAACGCGGTCCGGATCGCGTTGGCCCGCCGGTGCTGGTGGATGACATACGCGACGACCAGGTACAAACCGACCGCGCACAGCAGGCCGGCCGACATCGTGAGCACGGTCACGAGACCCGTTACGGCCAGGAGGGTGCTGCTCGCCGCTTCCACGTTGTCCGTCAGCATCGAGATCCCCGAGATTGCCCGGCCCGGCCCCACCTCGGCAATCGCACGCTCGACGGCGCCGCGCAGTTGGCGCGGATCTCCCGATGAGCGAACGTTGACGATTCCTACCTGCTGAAACAGGTTGCCGACGGGCACATAGATCTGCGGCCGGACTGCTCGCGCCACTTCGATCGTTCGAGCATGGCCAACGACGCCGATGATCTGCGAGTTCGGGATACCCCAGCCAAGCCGCAACGTCTTGCCAATGACGTTTTGCTCTCCGGGGAACACCCTGGCCACGAGCGTTTCGTCCACGATGATCACCGGGAGCGAGCCGGCGTCCTCGGCATCGGTGAAGTCGCGGCCCTGGATAACGGGGATGCGCAGCGCGCCGAAGTACCCCGGTGTCACCGCCTGATAGTTGGCCGTCTGGTCGAAGGACGGCTCCTTCGACAGGTCTCGCTCGTAGCCGTCCATCATCGTGGATCCGCTGAGCGGCACATGGGTCACGATCCCGACGGCTGTCACACCCGGGACGGCGCTGACCCGGTCACGGATGCGCTGGTAGAGGGTGGCGCGGGCGAGGCGGAAGCTGTCCTCGTGCGTGCTGAAGCGGCCGAAATCGTACGGCACACGGAACGAAAGCACGTGAGGGTCGAATCCCAGGTCGACGCGACGCAAGGCAGAGGCGCTGCGCGCGAGTTGCACGCAGCCGAACGCCAGTACCACGGTAAAGGCCATCTGCGATCCCACCAGGACGAGCCGCGAAAGCAGACCTTCGGCCCGGCCTCCCTGTACCGAACCCGATCGCAGGATCTGGAAGTTCACGCCGCGCGCGATGCGGAACGCCGGGATGAGCCCGAGGAAGATGAGTCCTGCCAGGGTCAGCGCCGCGGACAAGCCGATCTGCTGCCATCCGATGGTGATTTCGTCCCAGCGGGGTACGGTGCGCGGAATGATCTCCCGGATTCCGGCGGTCGTCGCGACGGCAAGGACGCCGCCGGTGAGAGCGCCGGCCATGGCGAGCGTGATGCTTTCCATGGCGACCGCGCGAATCAGGGTTCCCGACCGGGCACCTAACGCGGATCGCACGGCGAGATCGACCTCACGGGCCTTCTGCCGGGCGACGACGAGTGCGGTCGCGTTGGCGAACGCTATGATGAACAGGAGCAACACCGCGGCACCGGCCGCCCGGAGCGCCGGCATGGTCGATAGCGTCAGATCATCGAGCAGCGGCGTCACCGAGAACTTCAGCTCCGCCTGGTACATCTCCGGGTACTGTCCCTTCAGCGCGCTGGCAACCCCCGCCAGGCGAAGCCCGGCCTCCTCGAACGTCATGCCATCCTTGAGCCTGACGAGTGTGGGGTACGCCCAGAAATTCCGGAAGTCCGTCACGCGCATCGGCGTGTACACGTCGACGCGTTGTGGTACAGCACGTCCCGTCACGAGACGGAACCCGTCGGGAAGCACACCGATGACCTCCGATTGCCTGCCGTTGACGCGAATGATCCGGCCGATCACGCCAGGTTCGCCCCCGAAGCGGGATTGCCACGTCGTGTAGTCCAGCAGTACACGCATCGGTGGCGGTGTCGCCGGACTGGCTGGCGTGGGAGTGCCCGGCGGCGGTGGTGGCGCCGGAAGATCCTCCTCGACGAAGTCGCGACCGAGGATCGGTGCCACACCGAGCATGGACAGCATGCCGGTCGACATGGCGATCTGCGAAAGCGGCACGAGGTCCGGTTCGGTTCCGAGGGTCACCTCGGCGAGACGGTTCTGGATCTCGATGCCGTCAAAGATGTTCGCGTTGCGAAGGTCGATCGCTTCACCCTGTGAGAGCCCGGGGTGCCGCACCAGCTGGCCTAACGTGATGCGGACGAGGCCCAGCCGGTCCGGCTCCCGGTAGTCGAGCGGCCGGAGGAGGACGTTGTAGATCACGGAGCCCATCGCGGCGGTGGGTCCGATGCCGACCGCGAGAATGAGCACGACCGCGGCCGTGTACCTCCATTCGTGCAGGAGGCGGCGAATGGTCTGGCGCCAGCTCGTGATGAAGCGCTCCATGGAACCGCGTCCTCCCCGCGCGTCGAGCGCGGCGTCCTGTATCGTGGCGAGGCTGCCGAAGTCGCGCACGGCCGCGCGTCGGGCCTCATCGAGCGACACGCCGCGTCCG
>CBIHMX010000211.1:0-5261 GCA_966211115.1 uncultured Gemmatimonadaceae bacterium
GGTTGCAGTCGTCCGAGAACAGGAGTCCTCCGTTCTCGACGAAGCGCACCAGGCCCGCGCGTTCCTTGTCGTTGAACCGGACCAGCTTGTGCCCGGTCATGAACAGGAAGGGAAACGCCAGCAGCTCGGCCGAATCCGCGGTGATCACGACTTCCTGCTGGTGCACCGCGATGGTCGTGTACTGCACCACCGAGTCGAGTACGTTGGCGCACACCTTGGGATTGTAGTCCCAGTCGCCCGAGTCGTAGCGAAGGCGCGCGAAGACGAATTCGGACGTCGACCAGCTGCCTAACGCGCGGGCGAGGCCAGGCGCGATCGCCACGCCCGATAGGGCGGCGGCGATCTCTTTCAGGAATCGGCGGCGAGTGTTCAACAGGATCCCGGGGAGTGGCGGCGAAGCAGGCCCAGCCGGTAAAACAGCCAGTGGCGTTCTTTCATCGTGAATTTCATCCACTGGCGGCCCGGGAAGGGAGTCCTTCCGGGGACGAACCGAACAGGGATAACCGATTGCGCGATTGCTGCGTATAATTGGCGGTGTCCAACCCTAGCGAGAGGATCGAACATGCGTTGCAGTCATGGATTTGCGGTTGCCATAGCCGCCACGATTGCTGTCCCGGCGATCAGCGCCGCTCAGGACGCATCGCGCGCCGTTGCCGGTGGTGGCATCTCCGTCGCCGGATGGATGGGAAAGGTCGATGCCAATGAGGCACAGCGCGGCGGGAAAATCGAAGACACGAAACTCGTGACGATGGGTCCGGGGTTCCACGTGACGACCGGTCCGGCTGCGGTCTACTGGAATACAGCGAACACCGCCTCGGGTAACTACACGGTCGAGGCGACGTTCACGGAACGCGAGTACATGGGCCTGAATGACCACCCGCATCCTTACGGGCTGTTCATCGGCGGAAATGACATGGGCACGGACAATCAGTCACTGCTCTATTGCGCTGCATACGGGAACGGAAGCTTCATCGTTCGCGGTTTCGGTCCGGCCGCGTTCCAGCTGAACGGCCGTCGCGGCGAAACGAATGATGCCGTCAACAAGGCTGCCTCGAAGGGGCAGGCCGTGACGCAGAAGATCGCCATGCGGGTTTCGGCGGACAAAGTCGAATGCCTCATCAACGACAAGGTCGTCGGGACATATCCGAAGTCCGACGTGGTCGCCGCTGGCAAGTTGAAATCCACGGACGGTGTTTACGGACTCCGTTTTGGTCATAATACGGACGCCCACGTCGCCGGCCTGACCAAGAAGTAGAAAGCTGCTGATGATCGAAAGGGCCGGAGCATAACTGCTCCGGCCCTTTTCGCGTTCGCTTCGTTAGCGCCCTGGCGTGCCTCAGACGACCTCGTACGTGAAGCCTTTCTCCTGCACCATGCCGACGAGCATCGTGTGCGCCGGCACGACGACTACGCCGGGGTTCAAACCGGCACGCAGATCCTGATAGATCTCCTGCGGTGAACCCTTGGTCGCCCCCGCGATGCGGGCCGCGACGGCATTCAGCGCGTTGTTGCACATCCAGAACACCACACCGCGCGCCTGGAGCGGACGCACTCCCGCTCCGGCCATGCTGCCTTGGCCACCGTCGAGGAAAGGACTCTTCTGCGCCGGCTTCCCATCTGCACCGTTGACCTGGAACAACTGGCCGATCGGGTACTTCGCGTATAACGCATCGCTCGCGTTGATCACGAAGCCTTTGCCGGCAATACCGGCGATGGCGTTCACGTCGGGATGCTTGAGACCGAATACCGATTCCCACGAGTTCAGCCAGTTCTTGATCACCGCGAGCGCCAGCCCCGTATCCATGATGTCGAACACCTGCTTGTGTTTGCCGGTGAATCGATCGATGAAGGACAAGTCCCAGCCCTGCGGCGCCTGCTCGGCGCCCGCGATGGTTGGGAGAAGGCTGACGCCCGCCATTGCGCCGGCTGAGGCCAGAAACTCGCGTCGGGTTGATGTCACGGGTGCGTCCTGGAGGAGGTTCACCAAAAGTAGTGATTTTTTGCCGCGCAACGAACTCACGTCGCGATTGGCTCCCTCCGGGATGAGCCGAGCTCGGGCAATTCGACGCGTTACCGGTCAGGCGTCGGATATCAGCAACCACGGACAAGGAGACGGGCATGCGACGGGACCTGAAGGCGTGGCGGCCCACCGGAATGCTTGCGGTCAGCATTCTGGTGTTGGCGTGTGGTGGGGGAACCTCGGAACCTCCGCCGGCAATCGTCGTTTCAGTGTCGCCGTCAACCGCAACAGTGGCGGCAGGTGGAACGAGCCAGTTCACTGCTACGGTGACCAATAGCACGCAGGGGGTGACCTGGTCTGCAACCGGTGGGACGATCACCGGTTCCGGGCTTGGTGCCACGTACACCGCTCCACTCGCTGGAGGCACGTACACGGTTCGCGCTACCAGCGTCGAAGACGCAACCAAATCCGGAACCGCACAGGCTACGGTAACGCCAATAGTCGTCTCCCTCTCACCGGCCACCCGCGCGGTGTTTCGAGGCGAACCTGTCACGATTGCCGCAACCGTTACTGGTACGTCGCAGACAGGCGTCACCTGGACCGCGAGCTGCGGGACGGTAAACGGGACAGGCAGCTCCATAACGTGGACGGCGCCCGAAACAGCTGGGCCGTGCACGGTCACCGCGCAGACTGTTTTCAACGCGGCCATCTCCGGCACCGCCACCATGACCGTGCGAGGCGGGTTCCTTGTGGCCAGCCTGAACGACGTTAGCGACGGGACGTGCAACTATTCGCACTGCTCGCTGCGTGAAGCCATCACGGCATCCAACGCGGACTCACAGGCTGATTCGATCCACTTCCAGGTCGTGGCGGCGGCGTTCGGCAATACCGCACAGACGATCACGCTGACGTCAGCGCTTCCGGTCATAACGACGCCCATGCACATCGTCGGACCGGGTCCCGACGTCTTTACGATCGACGCGGCGGCGACAACGGTGAATCAACGTCGCGTCCTCGAAGTGGACGGTGCCGTCGCGTCACTGGCTGGCGTTCGCCTGCGCGGTGGCATCAGCAACGGTGGCGGTGGGCTGCTGCTCACCAACGGCGCCGACGCCACGCTGACGAACGTCATGGTCGTCGAAAATGAGGCGAATGGCGGAGAGGGCGGTGGCATCATGGTCATCGGCAGCACGCTCACGCTGGACCAGGTGATCATCGATGAAAACAAGGCGACCGGCACCAACCAGCCTGGAGGCGGACTCTCACTTTCCTCGGGCGCCGAGGTGACCATGACCGGCGGCCGAATCAAGGGAAACACGGTCGCAAACGGATGGGGCGGCGGAATCCGGCAACTGGACAGCAAACTCACCCTGACTGGCACCACCGTCGAAGGAAATTCAGTGTTGGCCGGATCGGCGGGCGGTGGTGGCATTCTGGCTGAGGGGACGTCGACGCTGACGCTCGACAATGCCACGATCAACGCGAATGGATCGCCCGCGGGTGAGGGCGGAGGACTCCGGATTCTCGCCGGAACGACGGGTTCGATCGTGAACTCGACGGTCTCCAACAACACGTCGAATACCGGCGCCGGAATGGTTCTTGGAGACGTCGGCGAGTTCACTGTCGACGGCACGACGATCAACAACAACACGTCGAACGGTCGCGTCGGAGGACTCTGGCTCTGGGGAGCCTCGGACGTGACCATCAGCAACAGCACCATCCGCGACAACTTTGCCAAAGGTGGCGGTGGTGGCGGCGGCATCTATTTGCAGGGTACGGCGATTGCCCGCCTGAACAAGACCGTCATTCGAGCAAACAAGGTGACCGGCACGAACAACAGTGGCGGCGGTATCCAGGCCTTCAGTGGGACGTCGCTCATCATGACTGACGGCAGCATCGAGGCCAATCAGGTCGAGTCCGGATTCGGGGCGGGAATCGCGGCCGCGGGAGCAACGCTGACGCTGACCAACGTTCATGTCAGCGACAACACCGGCGGATTGGCTATCGGTGGCGGAATTTCTGCCGGAGGTTCAACCAATCGCACGGTTACCGGTGGATCCTTTACCGGAAACGTTGCCACTGGCGCATCGGGAGGCGGCATTCTCCTGAGCGAATCCACGGCCACGATTCAGGACGTGCTGTTCGAAGGGAACGTCGCCGGCGTTCAGGGCGGCGGAATCCAGCTCGTCACATCGGGAAGCGTGACGCTCACCAACCTGACGTTCCGTAACAACCAATCAACCGGTGTCGCTGGGGCTGTCGGCGTGTTCGGGACAACTTCGCTCTCGATATCGAACAGCGCCTTCGAGGGCAATTCGAGCGGAAGCTCGGGCGGTGCCGTCGCCAAAGGTGAAGCGGCGCAACTGACGGTGACCGACTCGAGGTTCCTGACCAACACCGCCACGTTGCAGAGTGGTGCCCTTCACCTGGTTGGCACCGGGAGCGCAACGGTCCAGCGATCGACGTTCTCGGGGAACACGTCAATCACCGGCGGCGGCGCCATCACAAACGGTGGTCCCGCGGTCATCGAGAATTCGGTATTCAACGGAAACTCGGCGGGTTCTTCAACCAGTCCCACGGCGGGTCAGGGTGGTGCGATATTCGCGGCCTCCCTCGGCAACACGACTATCCGGAACAGCACGATTTCCGGTAACACAGCCACCACGCTGGGCGGCGGCATCAGTGTTACCGGGCCCGCGAACTTCCAGAGCCTGACGATTGTCGGCAATACAGCGGCGACGATTGGCGGCGGCATCGCCGGCAACAATGCCGGCGCCATCACCATCGCGAACTCAGTGCTCGCGAACAACATGATGGGCACCAGCCTGCTCAACTGTGGCGTCGCCGTCACCGCGACCATCACATCGCAGGGCAACAACCTCAGTGACAATGCGTCCTGCCCATCCTTCACACAGGCGTCCGACAAACTGGGGGCCGCGGCTGGCCTCAATGCCACGCTGGCGGACAACGGTGGTCCAACGATGACACATGCCGTCATCGCCGGCAGTGCGCTCATCAACTCGGGAAATCCGGCGACGTGTACGACCACCGACCAGCGCGGATTCTCCCGAAAGGACGCTTGCGATATCGGCGCCTTCGAGTTCGAGGGGATCGCACCTGCCGCTCCGGCCAATCAGGCCATCGGCTCCCGTTCCGCTGCCCTGCTCACCAGGCGGACACTCGGGTCTCGTGGAGCAACTCGTTTGAAAGGGATCACCATCCCCCGCGCCGCAAACGGCGGAATTGTCATTGACGAGGTTGTTCGCTGACAGCGAGGACGGAAAAGGGGACGGGATGTCAC
>CBIHMX010000212.1:0-5259 GCA_966211115.1 uncultured Gemmatimonadaceae bacterium
ACTCCTGGTCCGGGACTCGACGGCATTGCGTTTCGTTGCGGCACTGGTCGCGATCGATTCGTTCGCGGGCAACATCACGCGATCCGTGCGGGAGCAGTCGCGGGCGCTGATCGGCGGCGACATCGTCTTTTCCGTACGAAATGGCTGGACGCCCGCCACCGATTCGGTCCTCGATGAGTTCCGGGCGCAGGGCGTGACGGTCACGAAAGCGACCGCCTTTGCCTCGATGGCATACGCACCCCGCACGAACGCGACCCGCCTCGCCCAGGTGCGCGCCGTCGGGACCGGTTATCCGCTCTACGGCGCGATCACGACCCGCCCACCGGGCCAATGGGAGCGCGAGCACGAGGGGCGCTCGGCCCTGCTCGATCCCGCGCTGATGATCGGGCTCGACGCGCGCATCGGCGACACGATTTCGTTAGGCTACCAGACGTTCGAGGTCATCGGGCAGCTCGAGCAGGTGCCCGGTGACCCGGGGATCGCCGGCGCCATGGCGCCGCGCCTGTTCATCTCCGAACAGCACATGGCCGCGACCAGGCTGCTGATCACGGGCAGTCGCGGGGAGTACGACGCGTACGGGAAGTACACCGGCGACCCGGACGCACTGGTCGAGTCCATGGATGCGCGGCTCGATTCGACGCAACTCCGGGCGCGCACGATCAACCAGCAGGAAGAGAACATCACCGAGGGGATCGAGGAGCTCTCCAACTTCCTGGGACTCGTCGGGATCATCGCGCTGCTGCTGGGCGGTGTCGGCGTGGCCAGCGGGGTGAACGCCTGGGTGATGCGGAAGATCGAGACGGTCGCCATCCTCCGTTGCCTGGGCGCGACCACACGCCAGGTCATGACGATCTACATCACGCAGGCGGCCGTCATGGGCCTGGTCGGCGCGGCCATCGGCGCGACGTTAGGCATCGGCATCCAGTTCCTGCTGCCGGGTGTGCTCGACGACGTGCTGCCGGTCGACGTGTCGGTTCAGCTCGAGCCACGCGCCATTGGCATGGGCATGCTGCTGGGGCTGTGGATCGCACTCGCGTTTGCGCTCCGGCCGCTGATCGCGCTCCGGCGCGTGTCACCACTCCAGGCGCTGCGCAGAACCGACGATGGATCGCCGGCACGCAAATGGTGGCGCGACCCCACGCGGGTGGCGGTCAACGTGCTGGTGGCGGCATCGGTCGTCGGGCTTTCCGCGACGCGCGCCGAGGACGTCGAGGAGGTCTTTGCCTTCAGCGGCGGCATCGCGGGGGCTTTGGTCGTGCTGGCCGCCAGCGCGGCGGTGCTGTCGCTGGCCGCGCGAAAGGCCATTCGCGCCGGGTGGCCGTATGTGGTTCGCCAGGGCGTGGCGAATCTCTACCGTCCCGGGAACCAGACGCGGAGCGTGGTGCTGTCGCTGGGTTTTGGCGCCTTCCTGATCACGACGCTGTTCCTCGTCCAGTCGAACCTGCTGGCGACGTTCCGCCAGGCGGAGATGGACTCGCGCGGCAACCTGGTCTTCTTCGACATCCAGGACGATCAGATGCCGGGCATCGACTCCGTGGTGAAGTCGCAGCAGCGGGAATACGTGGCGCGAGTTCCCATCATCACGATGCGCGTCGCAGCGCTGAACGGGCGTCCGGTCGCGGAAATCCTCGGCGATACCACCAGCCGTGAGAGCCCGTGGGCGCTGCGGCGCGAGTACCGCTCGACGTACCGGAGCGAGATGACCGGCACCGAAGAACTCACCGCCGGGACGTGGTTCGGGGAACTACCGACTCCGCCGGGGCGCATCCCGCAGGTCTCGCTCGAACTCGAGGTGGCGGAAGCGATGGGGGCGGCACTGGGCGATACCGTCACCTGGAATGTCCAGGGGCTGGAAGTCCCCACGGTGGTGACCAGTACCCGGGAGGTGAACTGGCAGCGCTTCGAGCTGAATTTCTTCGCGGTCTTCGAACCGTCGGCCCTCGAGGGCGCGCCGAAGACGTGGGCAGCGCTGGTGATGGCGCCTGACGATTCGGCGATCGCGGCGCTGCAGCGCGACGTCGTGCGCGGCTACCCGAACGTCGCGAGCCTCGACCTCTCGCTCGTCAGGCGGACGGTGGCGGAGATTTCGGCCCGGGCCACGACCGCCATCCGGTTCCTCGCCATCTTCAGCCTGGCGATGGCGGTCCCGGTGCTCTTCTCGGCCGTGTCGGCGACGCGACGCGACCGGGTGCGGGAAGGTGTGCTGCTCAAGACGTTAGGTGCCACGCGCCGGCAGATCTCGCGGATCCTGTTCAGCGAATATGCGCTGCTCGGGGTGCTGGGGAGCCTGGCGGGGATGGTGCTCGCCTTCGGCGGCGCGTGGCTGTTGCTGCGCTTCGTCTTCGAGCGGCCTTTCGAACCTGTGTATGCCGAAGCGGCCGCCATCGCGGTGCTGATGCTGGCGCTGACCGTCTCGATCGGACTCCTGGCGGGCCGCGACGTGTTCCGGGAAACGCCGATGGCGGCACTGCGCGACAGCTAGCGGGCTGATCCCGGGACTGGGGCAAAAGAGAAGGGCCCGGGTTGGATTGCCCGGGCCCTCTCCCTTTCCCCGCTTCGCTGCCTAACCAATACGAACAACGTACACGCGTGCACCCGGAACGTTCAATATCGAACCCGAAGGTGCCACCATGCGGAACGTGGTTTCGGGCGACGCGCCGACCCTCGTCAGGCGGAAGTAGTTGCCCGATCCCGAAATCGATTTCGTGTCGACGTTGGCCGGGAGCGGCGTCACCTTCAGCGGGAACGTGCTGCCGTTCACGCCGGTCATCACGTCTCTCACGTCCCAGCTCGCCATGCGATAGCGCGGAGGCAGGTTCGGAATGTTCAGCCCGTCGGTGAACTGGCTGATGAGCCAGCCACTCAGCAGGTCATCGAACTGGGCGCCGTTGGCGTGCTGCAGGAGGTTGCGCAGGCCGATGTCCGGCCCCGCGACGACGCTCTTCAGGAACGCCTTCATGTTGTTGTTGCTATGGAAGTCCGTTGCATAACGAAGGAACATCCAGGCAGCGCCTCGGGGCGCCAGTTGCCGGCCGACCGCCTGCGACGTCGGTGAGGACGTGTCCGGCCGCTGCATCCAGCTCCGATACCGCGCCAGGTTCTGGCGGAAGAACGCGTTGTAGTCGTCCTGTGGACCCGGCGGATTCACGTCGGAGAAGGACAGGCGCTCGAAGTCGGAGAAACCGTGCTTCGTCCGCCCGACGACCTCTTCGGCCATGTGCGACAGTGCTTCATTCAGCCAGGTGGTCTCGGCGCTGTCCACGGCGGGATTCAGCAGGCGGATGCCCTGGTTGATCATGTGCTGGAATTCGTGCGCGATCGTGCCGCGCGTGTTCTGCTTGACCACGGCCACCGAGCGCTCATTCGAGTTGATGGTCCCGGCGGGATCGGGCACCAGCATGTAGAAGATTTCCTGCTCGTTGGTCTGCGGGCATTGATCGCCGATCGCCTGGTACTCCGACTTCTTCACCAGGTCACCGGGCCAGAAAAAGCCGGCCACGAAGCCGGGTGAACCCGACGGGGTCGCCTTGTTTACCTCAGGCGTGTAGAGAATGGTCACGCGACCATCCGCGTTCCGGTCCGTCTCGTTGCCGAAGTACGCGCGGGTCGCTTGATAGAGGAGCGATTCGAACTCGTTGCCGATTTCGCTGAAGTCGGTCGCGCTGAACCCGTTCGTTGGTGAGGACACGTCCTGCACGATCGTCGCGTGGGCCGTCGTCTTCTTGACCGCGGCGCGGACTTCCCGGTACGTCAGGCAGAGGTTCGACGCATTGATGTCCGGAACACGAAGGGTGATGGTATCACCCTCGACCGCGATAGCGCTGGAGACCGACATCGACGCACTCGGCTTGAATGGCCCGCCGCCCCGGAAGGCAGGCCGAACCCGGCGAAAGAGTTCCTGTCCCTGGGCGCGCAGCCGTCCCTCGATGGCGTCCACCTGTGCCATCGCCTGCATCTGCAGGAACTCCTGCGGGTCGAACAGGAGCTGGCGAGTCGCTTCGGCCGCGGCCGCCGGGTTACCCGTCAACAGCACCGAGTAGAACGCCGTGTTGTCCTGCGCCTGCGTGGCATTCGCGGTGATGAACAGGAAGTCCGAGGAGCCGGACGTCGGCGCCAGCGTTATGCAGGCGACGGCGTCGGGGCCGGACAGCATGCGCACCTGACCCACCGCCAGGTTGATCGGGTTCGTGCAGGGATCAGGATCGACCGTAAGGAAAACCGACCCCTTTTTGCCTGACGCGTCTGCTTCGATGGTGACCTCACCGGTCGAGATGCCGGTCACCACGCCCGAACCGGAGACACTCGCGACCTCGGGATCGAGGCTGGTCCAGACCACCTGCGCGTTTTCGATCTTCGCGCCCTGGTCATCAAAGACGTTCGCGACGAGCGTGACGGACCCTCCCACCACGAGGACCGTCTGTGGCGTTGTCACAGCGACGACCGCCGGCTCCTGAGGCTCGACTCCGGTCGGTGAATCCTTGCACGCGGCGCTCGCGAGGAGGACGGCCGCTAGAATAGTTCGCTTCACGGTTGCTGATCCCGGACTTGGGTTCCTGGGGAAAATTCCCGGTGTCTCTGACACTTCACGGGTGACGTTCCCGGACGACTGCCAGCACGAATGGAGTGCGGCGTCTGACGCATTGAAATCCGGGTCGCGGCGGGTGTACCCGAACCCGGCACCACCGTTCCGTTTTCCGGGAGCATCAGGAAAGAGCGCGCTCGAGATCTTCAATCAGGTCGTCAGGATGTTCGAGCCCGATGGAGAGTCTCAACAGACCTTCGGGTGCGCGGCTGCCCGGACCTTCGATCGATGCTCGATGTTCGATGAGGCTTTCGGTGCCGCCGAGGCTCGTGGCCCGCGTGAACAGCTGGCACTGAGCGGCCACCGCCAGTGCCGCGGCACGCTCACCCTTGACCTCGAAGGACGCCATGCCTCCAGACAGTCGCATCTGACGCGTGGCAACATCGTAACCCGGGTGCGATGCCAATCCCGGGTAATGAACGATTTTCACTCGCGGATGTTGTGCCAGGAATGTCGTAACCGCGATGGCATTTTCCGTGTGAGCCCGGACCCGCCACGCGAGCGTCTTCAATCCACGGTGGACAAGCCACGAATCGAATGGCGCCGCGATCCCCCCGGCCGTCGCCTGGACGGTTCGCAGGCGCGCGGCGAATTCATCGTCCTTCCGCGCGATGAGAAGCCCGCCCATGACATCGGTATGGCCACCGAGATATTTGGTGCTCGCGTGCATGGAGATG
>CBIHMX010000213.1:0-5259 GCA_966211115.1 uncultured Gemmatimonadaceae bacterium
CGCGGGCGTCGGGATGCCCGCGCCATGAGCACATCGCCTCCAGTGCCTCGTCAGGCGAAACGCGACGCTCGAACCCGAGCGAAAGACAGACCAGGTGACCGTGTTCGGTCGGAACCCGATTGGTGTGGGCGCTGATGGTCAGCGCGGCGGTGCGTACGGCCCCGTCTTCCAACGCGCCGAGCATCTTGGCCAGCTCGCGCTCGACCTTGGGCTCTTCTTCGCCGATGAACGGGATCACGTTGCCCAGGATATCGAGCGACGGAACGCCAGGATATCCGGCACCGGATACCGCTTGCATGGTGAAGACCATCGCCTTCGCAATGCCAAACGCCTCGTGCAACGGGGCCATCGCCATTGCTGCCGCGGTGGCCGCGCAATTGGCATTGGTCACGATGCCGCCGCTCCATTGGCGACGACTCCGTTGTGTTTCGAGCAGACCAAGGTGCGGCGCGTTGACCTCGGGAATGACCAGCGGCACGTCCACGTCCATGCGATGGTTCTTCGCGTTGCTGAGCACGAGCCGACCGGCCTTGGCAAAAGCCTGTTCCACGTCACCCGCCACACCGCTATCGAGCGCCGAGAAGACCAGCGGCGACTTTACGTCGGCCGGATCACAACGCACGACCACTCGAGTTGCCAGTTCCGGCGGCAATGCGCCCTCGAGCCAACGGCACGCTTCGGCGTACGGCTTGCCGGCGGACCGGTCAGAGGCCGCGAGTTCGGCGATCTCGAACCAGGGGTGGCCGGCGAGCTGCCGGATGAACGTCTGGCCCACGGCGCCGGTCGCGCCAAGAATGGCGACGGGCCAGCGATGACCGGTACGTGCTGGCGAAGTCATGCGAGGAGACTCCGTACGATACGCTGGTACGCGTCGACCGCCGCACGCAGTTCATTCACGTCGATGTGCTCGTCGGCGGTATGCGCGACGTGAATCGATCCTGGCCCGAACAGCAGCGGCGTGCCCCATCGATCGAGGAGCGGAATGTCGGACGTGTACGACATTGGTGCGGTGTCAAACCCGGGAAGCGTGTGGAAGAACTGTGCGGGAATCGTGGAGCCCCAGATGATTTCGGCGCGGCCGGCCACCCACTTTTCAACGAGCTTCTTGACGACCGCAACGTCGCCCGTCAGGCGGAACATCAGTTCGACTTCACACGAGCCGGGAATGATGTTCGCCTCAGTACCGCCGCGGATCACCCCGATGTTGACCGATCCCTTGCCCAGGCGGTCGTCGCCGGGAAGCACGAGGTCGGGCAACCCGGGCAGAATGTCGAGCATCG
Source organism: uncultured Gemmatimonadaceae bacterium (assembly GCA_966211115.1). Taxonomy (GTDB): domain Bacteria; phylum Gemmatimonadota; class Gemmatimonadetes; order Gemmatimonadales; family Gemmatimonadaceae; genus JABWBJ01. The sequence continues at coordinate 1,281 of CBIHMX010000213.1, forward strand.
GCTCGATAGCGGACTTGCCGAGCTCGGGATAGGCAGAGTGGGCTTCCTTGCCTCGTGTAATGAGCTTGACCCGGAGTGAACCCTTTGCGCCGCTGGCGAGCTTGCTTTCGGTGGGCTCTCCATTGACCAGGAATCTGCTCGTTGCCGGAAGGCGGTTCGCGGCGCGCGCGCCGTCGGAATTCTTCTCCTCACCAACCACGAACAGGAGATCGACGCGGTCCTCTCCGTCGCTGGCCAGCGCATCGGCGGCCACCAGCATGGCCGCCGCGATGCCTTTTGCATCGGAAGCACCGCGACCGTAGAGGCGGGCGCCATCGAGCCTGGGTGGAACAAACGGGGGTACCGTGTCGAGGTGCGTCGAGAGCGTGACACCTCCGCCGGCACGCGACGCCCATATGTTACCGCGACGATCCGAAACTTCCTGAACGGTCACGTTCCAGCCGCGCGAAATGAGCCAGCGCGACACGAAATCCACGATCCGGCCTTCGTTGCCGGAAGACGATTCAATGGCCAGTAACTCAGCGGCCAGTGCGACAACGTCGACCATGGCGACAAACGTAATCGAACGTGCTGCTTTCGTGGTCGTCGTCCGTGTTCAGTGCCGATGCTGAGGACTGCAACGGGCGAGCAAAAGGAGCAACCGCAAGGACTGGAAAGTAGAATCGGATGCATCCAGCGTTACCCTGATGTCTGAGGACCGCCTTTTGCCGTTGCAGGTCGCAATGCTCGGCACCGACGCCATGCTGGCGGCGGGGCCCGTGGAGCCTGTTCAGCTCTGGCGCGCATGCCAGAACATCGGATTCGACTTCGTGATTCCGGTTTCGTGGGGCGAAGAACTGATCGCCACATGGGTTGGATCACGCGTCGCCGAACGCGACCCGGGCGCGACGGTCATCGCGAGCTGCCCTCTGGTCAACGAGCAGCTTCGCACGAAGCCGGTGAGCACTCACGTGATCCGGACCTTGTCGCCGCCAGTGGCCTGCGCCCGTTACCTGAGGGCCGCGCTTCAACCACGCTCGGTCGAGGTCACGTACGTTGGCGGATGCCCAGGTGCGGATGCGGGCGAGATCGATGCCCACCTGTCGCCCGAGCAATTGTTCGCGCGGTTTGTGGAGGCCGGGGTCGACGCCGCGATGCAACCTCGGCATTTCGACGGCCAGCTTCCGCCCGAGCGCGCTCGTTATGCGTCCCTGCCCGGTGGCGCACCGGCTGCCGAATGGCTGGCATTGCAGGACATCCGACTGATCGAAGCCGCACCGATCACCGTGGACGCGGTCAGCCGAACGATCGGCGACGAAAGAATCCTGATCGACCTGGCGTCGAGCTGTTTCTGCGTCTGTGCGCGTGACCGGACCAGGGCATCCCGCCTGGAACCGCCGCGCACCTTCGTGCCGGTCGTGATGAATCTCGGTGTCGCGGTGGCTGAAAGCAGTACGGCCGCAGTCGAGCCCGACAAGCGTCACCACAACGGTGTGCCGACGGCGCCGGCCCGGGCCACGTTCGCCGAAACGGCCTGTCGGCGGGAGAAGCCGCGCCGCTTCCGGAGCCCGTCACCGTTGATGACCTGTTCAGCTCCCGGGAGCCATGGTAATTCCGGGTCGCGCACCGGCGGAGCACGCTACAGTTTGATGTGTTGCCGAGTCCCTTAACGTTTGATGGTGATCCCATGAAAACATTGTTGCTTCGTGTTACGACCGCGTCGTTGCTCGCCGCCACGGTTGGCGGTGCGCAGGATGCCAGGCTCGAACGACTGAAGACCGAGGCTGTCGCCAAGATCGAACAGCGCGCGAAACTCATCCAGGAGATCATCGACCAGGTCTTCTCCTTTGGTGAGCTTGGCATGCAGGAGTTCGAGACGTCCAAGTACCTGACGGGTCTCCTGGAAAAGAATGGATTCAAGATCGAGCGCGGGATCGCGGGCATCCCGACCGCCTGGACGGCGACGTTTGGCTCGGGCAAGCCGGTGATCGCGCTGGGTTCTGACATCGACGGCATTCCGCAGTCGAACCAGAAGCCGGGCGTGGGCTACCGCGACCCGATCGTTGGCATGGCGCCGGGTCACGGCGAAGGCCACAACTCCGGCCAGGCGGTGAACATCGCCGCGGCGCTGGTGGTGAAGGAGATCATGGAACGCGAACGGATTCCCGGGACGCTGATGCTCTGGCCCGGTGTCGCGGAGGAGACGGTGGCGACCAAGGCGCACTATGTCCGGGCGGGAATCTTCAAGGACACGGACGTCAACCTGTTCACGCACGTCGGCAACAACCTGGGCGTGTCGTGGGGCCAGTCCGGTTCGAACGCGCTCATCTCGGTGCTGTTCAAGTTCCGCGGCCAGACGGCTCACTCGGCCGGCGCCCCGTGGCGTGGCAAGTCGGCGCTCGACGCGGTGATGCTGATGGCGAACGCGTGGGAAATGAAGCGCGAGCACCTCGAGTTGCCGCAGCGATCGCATTACGTGATTCCGGACGGCGGTGACCAGCCTAACGTGGTGCCGCAGACGGCATCGATCTGGTTCTACTTCCGCGAACGCGATTATCCGCGGACGGTGGCGATGTTCGAGGCGGCCAAGAAGATGGCGGAGGGTGCGGCGCTGATGACCGACACGCAGGTGGACTCGATCAACATCATCGGTTCGGCATGGTCAGGGCACTTCAACAAGACCATCGCCGAGACGACGTATGAGAACATCAAGAAGGTCGGGCTGCCCAAGTGGGATGCGGCCGACGTGACGCTGGCGAAGGGCATCCAGAAAGAGCTCGGCTCCCGGGAGGTCGGGCTGGCAACGGAGATTGACCCCCTGGGCGGCCCGGTGAATGAATCCACGCGCATGGGCGGCGGATCGGACGACATCGGTGACATTTCGTGGAACATGCCGACGGTCACGCTGCGCTACCCGTCGAACATCCCGGGATTGCCGGGCCACAACTGGGCGAACGGGATCGCGATGGCGACGCCGATCGCGCACAAGGGAGGCGTGGCCGGCGCCAAGGTGCAGGCGATGACGCTGCTCGACATCCTGCTGACCCCGAAAGTCGTGAGCGATGCGTGGTCGTACTTCCGGGATGTCCAGACGAAGGAAACGAAGTACCAGTCGTTCCTGGGACCTAACGACAAGCCGGCGATCTGGTTGAACGCCGAGATCATGGCGAAGTACCGGGACGAGATGCGGAAGTTCTATTACGACCCGACGAAGTTCAGGACCTATCTCGAGCAGCTCGGGATCAAGTATCCGGTCGTGAAGGGAATCGCTCAATGAGTTGAAGAGTTGAACAAACAGAAGAGTTGAACAGTGCGAGCGGGGAGCAGGGGTCGGGTCAGACCCCTGCTCTCTTTCGTTTCGGCTGGTGTGGATCGCGGCGAAACCGCGCGTTTCTTCTGGATGCGTCGTTCTGCGGCTTGGTTACTCGCGCGCGCCGCGAGAGATTGCTGGGGTGTAGTGGTGTCGTGCTGTTGTCGCGTCGTGTTGCCTGGTTGTTTCCGCCTGCAGCCTGTGGGATTCGGAGTTTCCGGATTCGGCGGCACTGTTTGTTCCGCCCGCGCAGTGGCGTGTGTGGTGGGAAGTGCTGGAGGATTGCAGCGGACGGCGGGGCCGGTTCGACGACGTGACGTGGTTCAAGGCACCGTTCGGCGAGATCACCTTCGAGGGCAGAGTGGCGTATGCGATGTGGTACGCCGATGGCAACAAGATCGCGCTGAGCCGGGACCTGGAGACCGACGAACTCGTCAGGCATGAAATGCTGCACGCCGTGCTCCAGGACGGGTCCCACTCCGACGACTACTTCCTGCGGCGTTGCGGCGACGTCGTCCTGTGCGGGCGCGATTGCCCCAGGCAGGTAGCTCCCCCAGATCCCGTTCCGATCAGGATCAGCCAGTTCGACATCGACGTCGAAATCTTTCCCCGCGTTCCGTCGCTTGCGCGGTACGATGACAACATTGCGTTCGTGCTGAAAGTGCGGAACACGACGGACCGGAACGGCTA
>CBIHMX010000214.1:0-5255 GCA_966211115.1 uncultured Gemmatimonadaceae bacterium
GTCGAAGACAACGGTCGCGGCATCCCGGTGGACATCCATCCAACCGAGAAAATTCCCGGCATCGAACTCGCGATGACCGTGCTGCACGCGGGCGGCAAGTTCGACAAGGATTCGTACAAGGTTTCGGGTGGTCTTCACGGCGTCGGCGTTTCGGTCGTCAATGCCCTGTCGGAAACGCTCAAGGTCTGGGTCAAGCTCGACTCCAGTGAGTATTACATGGACTTTGCGCGCGGCATCACGACCACGAAGCTCAAGAGGCTGGGCAAGGCCGGCGCGAAGGAGTCGGGCACCAGGGTGTGGTTCAAGCCGGACGCGCAGATCTTCACCGAGACGTCGTTCGAATATCCGACCATCGCTTCTCGCTTGCGCGAGCTGTCGTTCCTGAACAAGGGTGTCAGCATCTCGCTGACCGACGAGCGGCAGACGCCGGCGAAGACCGAGACCTTCCTGGCCAAGGGCGGGCTGAAGGAGATGGTGCAGTTCCTCAACGCGAAGCTGAAGCCGCTCCATCCCGAGGTGATGTACCTCGAGATCGAGAAAGACGACATCGGCATCGAGCTGGCGCTGCAATACAACGACGGCTACAACGAGAACGTCTTCTCCTTCGTCAACAACATCAACACGCACGAAGGCGGGACGCACCTCACGGGCCTCAAGTCGGCGCTGACACGGACGATCAACAACCACGCCAGCAAGGGGAACTTCCTCAAGAAGGCCGACTTCACCCTCAGCGGCGACGACGTGCGCGAGGGACTGACCGCTGTGCTGGCGGTCAAGATCCGCGAGCCGCAGTTCGAGGGGCAGACCAAGACGAAGCTCGGGAATTCCGAGGCCGAGTCGGCGGTCAAGACCGTGGTCAACGACTGGTTAGGCGCCTATCTCGACGAGCATCCGCGCACGGCGAACATCGTCATCGAGAAGGCCGTGTCGGCCGCCCGCGCGCGTGAGGCGGCGCGGAAGGCACGTGACCTCACCCGGAAGAAGTCGGCGCTCGACGTCGGCAACCTGCCCGGCAAGCTGGCCGACTGCTCGCTGGTCGACCCGGCGTTATGCGAACTCTACCTCGTCGAGGGCGACTCGGCGGGCGGGTCGGCCAAGCAGGGCCGCAACCGCGAGTTCCAGGCGATCCTGCCGTTGCGCGGGAAGATCATCAACGTCGAGAAGGCTCGTATCGACAAGGTGCTCTCGAACGAGGAGATCCGGACGATCATCACCGCGATCGGCACGGGCATCAAGGACGAGTTCACCATCGAGAACGCGCGATATCACAAGATCATCATCATGACCGACGCGGACGTCGACGGCGCGCACATCCGCACGCTGTTGCTGACGTTCTTCTTCCGGCAGATGCGCGAGCTGATCGAAGCGGGGTACATGTACATCGCGCAGCCACCGCTGTACCGGGTCGCGAAGGGCAAGCAGGAGTTCTACGCCTACGACGAGAAGGAGCGGGAATCGTACATGGAGCGGCTGGGGAACGGCGAGGGTCGCGGCTCGGTGAATGTCCAGCGGTACAAGGGACTCGGTGAGATGAACCCGCCGCAACTCTGGTCGACCACCATGGATCCCGAACGCCGCACCTTGCTCCGGGTCGGCATGGAAGACGCCGTCCAGGCCAATGAGGTGTTCCAGACGTTGATGGGGGATGAGGTCGAGCCGCGACGTGCGTTCATCGAAGCGAACGCAAAGTTCGTGAGCAACCTCGACATTTGAGCGACAGCGGATAGGCCTGCGAGGATCGCATGAACATCGCCGAACTGAAACTGAAACCCTACGCGCGTATCGCGGCACTTGGCGCGCTTGGCGTCTGCGCCGGCGTCTTCGGACTGTACGTGTTCGTCGCCTACTTCATACGCGCAACGCCGTCGAGCGGGATCGATCAGACTGAATCGATGGTGGCGTGGATCGCGCTGGCGATCCCCGCGGCGCTGCTCATCGGGGCGCACCTGGTGTACGCGCGCATCCTCATGGCGTACGCCCGCGACGACTGAGAAAGAAAAGGGGGTCAGACACCTTTTTCGAAAAAGGTGTTTGAACCCCTTTTCAGTCGGATTCGTATGGCGACACACCGTCGATCGTTACTCGGTGTGAAACCAGGGGCAGCGGGAAGTCGGCTTCATCGGCAATGACAATGGCGCGCCGCAGGGCTCGGCGTCCGGCTTCAATGCCAGCAGCGTCGCGCGCCATGATGGTTGCCAGCGGCTCGCCCTGCTTCACGAGGTCTCCCGGCCGAGCGGCGATGACGAAGCCCACGCTGTGATCCACCGGATCACCGGGCTTCGACCTCCCGCCACCCAGCTCGATGACGCCGAATCCCACCCGGCGCGGGTCGATGGCAGCCACGAAACCCTCGTGCGGCGCGAGGAAGAGTTCGCAATGCGCGGCCTGCGCCAGTAACGACGGATCATCTACCACGGCCGGGTTGCCACCCTGCGCCTCGATGACCTGCTGGAACCTGTCCGCGGCGCGCCCCGACGAAATTGCGACCTCCATCATCCGCCAGGCGACGTCCCGGTTGGCCGCCAAGCCACCCATGACGAGCATCTCTGCGCCTAACGCGTAGGTGACCCGCATGAGGTCGGGCGGCCCCTCGCCATGCAGCGCATCGATCGCTTCCTCGAGCTCGAGGGCGTTCCCGCAGGCGCGGCCAAGGGGACGGTCCATCGCCGTGACGATGGCGACGACGGTAACCCTGTGCCGATGGCCCAGCGCCACCATGAGCTGCGCCAGCTCCAGGCCCATGTCGACCTGCGGCAGGAAGGCCCCCGAGCCGCGCTTGATGTCGAGCACGAGACCGGTGAGACCCTCCGCGAGTTTCTTGCTCATGATGCTCGCGGCGATGAGCGGGATGCTCTCGACCATCGCTGTCGAGTCGCGCAACGCATGGATGCGCCGATCGGCGGGGGCGCTTTCCTCGCTCTGGCCGATGAGCGCACAGCCAATTCTTTCGAGCTGCGCCCTCGCCGCGGCCAGTGACAACTGCGTGCGAAATCCGGCGATGGACTCGAGCTTGTCGAGTGTGCCACCGGTGTGGCCCAGGCCTCGGCCGGACATCATCGGAACCACTGCGCCCAGTGAGGCGATCAATGGCGCGAGGACCAGGGAGACCTTGTCCCCGACTCCTCCCGTGGAATGCGTGTCGAGTCGTGGCGCGGACATGTGGGACAGGTCCAGCGATGCCCCGCTGTGCCACATGGCTTCCATCAGGGCATCGGTCTCGTCGCGATCGAGCCCCTGGAAGTCGACGGCCTTCAGCAACGCCGCCATTTGCCCGTCGGTCACCTCGTCCCGCAGGTAGGCGCCGACGAGTTCCTGCCACTCGCCTGGCTCGATGCGGCCGCCGTTCCGCTTCCGTTCCATCAGGTGATCGGCGAGCATTCGGCGGAGTCAGGGGTATGGAAAGTGCATTGAGACCTGATGGCCTGTAGCGCCCGGCCATGACCGCCAATCTGTCCCACGCCAATCACGTCGTCGAGGATGTCCCCGCAACGATTCATTCCGATCCTGGCCGCCTTCGTGCTTGCTGTCCCGAGCGCGTCGGCGCAGGATGCCAGCACCCACGTCGCGGCCGGTGACAGCGCCTACGCGCTGTTCGACGCCGAAGGGGCGCTGACGCACTACGAAGCGGCCATCGCCGCCGACTCGAACCACTCGGATGCGCTGGGCAAGGCGTCGCGGACAGCGATCGACATCGCTGAGTCCCTGACCGATGCAGCCCGGCAGAAGGAGCTCTTCCAGCAGGGTGCGCTCTACGCGCGCCGGGCCGTGGAGGCCGATTCTGGAAATGCCGACGCGTGGTTTCACCTGGCACGCGCACTGGGACGTACCGCCCTGAGTGTCGGCGTCCGCGACCGGGTGCGGTACGCCGTGGAAATCCGCGAGTGCGCGCTCAAGACGCTCGCCCTCAGCCCGGACCATCCGGGCGCGCTCCACGTGTTAGGCGTCTGGAACGCGGAGATCAAACGCCTGAACGGGTTCGAGCTGTTCTTCGCGCGGCGGTTCCTTGGCGGCAACGTACTCGGCGAGGCCAATTGGGACGACGCGGTGAAGTACATGGAGCGCGCGGTGGAACTGGACCCCATCCGTGTATCCCATCGACTGGATCTCGGCGCGATCTACGCCAACATCGGCCAGAAGGACAAGGCGCGCGAGAATTTCGAGGCCGTCATCAACGCCACCACGCGGACCGATTACAACGACGCGCTCTACAAGAAGCAGGCCGAAGAGCGATTGAAAAGACTGAAATAGTCACGTTGTGCCCGCGGACGGATCGATCGCGAGGTCGTGGTCGCGGAGGCCGTGTGCTGTGTAGCACAGATTGACGCGACCCGAGTGAGGGGCGTCTGAGGGTGGGTCCAGTGCCCCGGGGCTTCGACGTCCTCCTATTTCCCTCATGTCTTCGATCGCCGTTTCGCCTGCTCATACGGCCGTTCCTGGCGTTTCCGACGCCGACCAGCTTCGCGCACGCGTCGAGGAGCTGACGCGCGAGCGCGACCAACTCGGCGCCGCGGTCGACATCCTGCAGGAAGTGAGTTCGTCGCTCCACCTGACGGAGGTGCTGCAGCGCATCGCGCATCGCCTCGGTGACCTGTTCGGACTCGATCGGTGCTCGATCTACCTCGCTGGTGATGTAGCCGAAGAAGTGCGCCTGGTGGCGACCACGGAGAACCCCGGCGTGGGTAACCTCATCGTCGACCTGGGCCGCTATCCCGAGATGAAGCGTGCATTCGAGTCCGGGCAGACGGTGTTCATTCCCGACGCGACGACCGAGCCATCGCTGGAGTCGGTCTGGGAGCAACTTGGCGATCGTGCGGTTCGGTCGATCGTCGTCGTTCCAGTGCGTTGGAGGACGAACGTGATCGGCGCGATCTTCTTGCGCACGGAGCAGGGTTCGACGCCGTTTACCGAAGGCGACATCCGGTTCTGCGAGATGATCGCGTCGCTGACCGCCAAGGCGCTGCGCAACGCGCACCGGTTCGGGGCACTCAAGCGGGCCAGTTCGGAGCAGGTCGAACGCGATCGTCGCGCGGCGCTCGAACGAATCGCCCTGATTGCGTTTCTGCGCCGGCTCCTCGAGCGGTATGCCACGAGCGATGAGCATCTCTGGGCGGAGACGCTGCTCGCGCGCGCGAGCGACGAAGAGCTCGACCGCTTGACCTCGGTGGCGATGCAAGTCATCACGGAAGAAGCGCGAGGTTAGAGTCGAGCTGCGGATTGGCGCGCTGCCCGCGCACTTTGGCGAGGGCGTCGGCCGC
>CBIHMX010000215.1:0-5234 GCA_966211115.1 uncultured Gemmatimonadaceae bacterium
TCGTCACACGGTCGAACAGGCAGCCGCCCATGAAGAAACCGCCGTAGTGTTCTTCGATGGTGAGCGACCGGCCATCCACGACCAGGTCCGCGCCTTCGGCAACGCCGATGCCAACGTAGTCCGCGACGCGATCCCGGTGCGCCGCGGTGACGAGCGGGCCCATGTCCATGCCGTCGGTCGTGGACGGTCCGATGCGCAGCGTGCGCACCCGTTCGGCCAGGCGGGATTGGAGCATATCACCGACGCTGTCGCCGACGGCTACCGCCACCGAGACAGCCATGCACCGTTCACCCGCCGACCCGAACGCGGCGCCGATGAGCGCGTCGACCGCCAGGTCGACATCCGCGTCAGGCATGACGACGAGATGATTCTTGGCGCCGCCCATGGACTGGACGCGCTTTCCGTGCGCTGCCGCTGTGGCGTAGATGTGTTTCGCGACCGGCGTCGAACCGACGAAGGAAATCGCCTCGATTCCAGGATGGGTCAGGAGTGCATTCACCGAATCCGCGCCGCCGTGCAGCACGTTCAGTACGCCGGGAGGAGCACCCGCCTCAACGAGCAGTTCGGCGAGACGCACCGGACAGGACGGATCTTTCTCCGACGGCTTGAGGATGAATGCGTTGCCGCAGGCAATTGCCGGAGCGAGCATCCACAACGGGACCATCGCGGGGAAGTTGAACGGCGTGATGCCGGCGACGACGCCTAACGGCTGGCGCAGCGAGTACATGTCGACGCCGGTGGACACGCCGCTGGAAAACTCACCCTTCAGCAGGTGCGGGATTCCGCAGGCAAACTCCACCACTTCCATGCCGCGCTGTACTTCACCGCGGGCGTCGTTGAGCACCTTGCCATGCTCGCTCGCGATGAGCGTCGCCAGTTCGGTCGCGTTGGTTTCCAGGAGTTCGCGATACCGGAACATGACGCGCCCGCGACGCAGCGGCGACCAGGATGACCACTCGGCGAACGCCTTCGCGCCTGACGCGATCGCGGCATCGACCTCGGCCGGACTGGCGAACGGCACCTCGCCGGTCAGTGCGCCCGTCGACGGATTCCAGACCTGGCCGCTGCGGCCGGACGTGCCGGCGCGACGCTCCCCGTGAAGGAAGTGTGGTATTTCCGCGGCGTGGGTCGCCGGAGACTTTGGCTTTCCGGTGTCGATTGCTGCACGTGCTACGGGTCCTGCCGCCATCCTCTCTCCGTGAGAGCGTTGCGTCCCAACTTATCGCGGACGCAACCTGCTGAAAGAGGACGTTGGCGGTCTCGCATCTTCCGCTTCGTTGGCATCCGCGGCGGCAGCCTGGAGCAACTGAACGAGCGCAAGGTTCCATGGCTGTACGCGCCCATCCACCAGTGCAGTGGCCTGCACACCTTCCGGCGACCGGCTGTAAATCCGCTGGAAGACAACCAACGCCGCCAGGTAGGTGCCCATTTCGGACGGGTGAAACCCATCAGGACCGTAGAGCGGAAGCGTCGAGTCCCGCTCCCAGGCCTTCTGCCACGCTTCCCCGGCCGGCGCGAACAATCCGTTGATCGCGATCGCCGCGGAGCGGTAGGAGTCTGCGACGTTCGGGAAATCGAACAGCCGGTCGTCCTGCGGCCATACGCCGTACATGATGGGCGTGGCGCCATTTTCGTCGATCATTTCATCGAATACCGTGGCCCACGTGATCAGGTCCACCTTGCTGGCGGCGAGGGCCGAGGGCCCCTGCTGCATAACGACGAAATCCCAGTCCTCCTCCTCGAGCGCGGTCACGGCCTGGCGAAAATCGTAGTGGTCCTCGAGCGCGAAGTCGGGGTACGCGATCGGGTAGCAGTAACACTGCTGGGCTCCGGCCGAACTGGCGAGCTGCGCGACCGTCCTCGGGAGGTCGTTGAAGTACGTGAGGCTGTTGCCGATGAAGAGGACCTTCAGCGCACCCTCCGGCACGTCCGGTGCCGTTCCAAGTGAGCAGGCGCTCAGCGCGAGCAAGGCGAAAAGCCGGATCGTTTTCATCGGAGGTACGAGGACGAGAGGTAGGGAAGCGAAAGGAGCGAGACGCCACCGGGTAGGTACCGCCCATCGGCCAGAAAGTGCGGTCGGGCCGCCTCGCCGGCATTGGCAGCAGCGGCAGCGTCCTGGAGAATCTGCACTTGTGAAATCGGCCAGGACTGAACCTGGTCGTTCACGATCGCGGGAAACTGCCCACCCACGGGTGAGCGGCCGTAGATCCGCTGGAAAATGACCAGCGCCGCGAGGTAGCTCCCCATTTCCGACGGGTAGTAACCGTTAGGCCCGTAGAAGGGGAGCGTGGCATCGTGCTCCCAGGCAAGCAGCCACGCCTCGCCCGCCGGCGCGAGCAGCGCTCCGACCGAATCGGCAACGACGCGATACGCCTCGATGACCGCGGGAAAGTCGAACGGCCGGTCCTGGGCCGGCCATGGCAGGTAGAGGATCGTTTGCGCACCACGCTCACGGATGACCTCCGCAAAGTCACTCGCACCCTTCAGCAAACGCTCGCGGCTTTCAGGGAGCGCCGATGGACCCTGCTGCAGGACGACGAAGTCCCAATCCTCACTGTCCAGCGCGAGCAGCGCATTGCCGGCGGCGTAGTGATCATCGAGCTCGTAATCCTGGTAGGCGACCGATACGCAGTAACAGGCGGGCAGTCCACCGGAGATCGCGAGTTGCGCAACTGTACGCGGAAGATCATGGGCGTCGATCAGACTACTGCCGATGAAGGGGACTTTGGTGGAGTCATCCGGTGAGACCGGATCGGTAGAGAGCGAGCAGGCGCCGAGGGCAACCAGGCCGATCAGACGAACGAAGTTCATGCGTTTGATGGTGGGTGATTTTGCGGCGACGCCAACGTAGGACGTTTCTGCGTGGACGCACGGAGAATGTGCTGGAGGGTTCGCGAGTCAGGTCCGAACGACGGTGTATCGCGCTTCGAACCGGACCCGAACAAATGCCAAAAAGAACAGTCCGAAATTGGGCTGGATCCGGTCCAGAATCGGTGATCGTTCGACCCTCGTCAAACTGCAATCTGACAACGACTTAGAACCAGAATTTGTGATTGATTCACAGGGTTCAATCCGCTAGATTCGGGGGGCCGCGCGACGGCCTGGAAACACGAACCCGATCGAGACCCCATGACGGCCCCAAATCAGCGCGAGCGGATCCTTCCGCGCCTCATCGACGAGGAGATCAAGGAATCGTTCATCAACTACTCGATGAGCGTCATCGTCGCCCGGGCGCTGCCTGATGTGCGCGACGGATTGAAGCCGGTGCACCGCCGGATCCTTTACGCGATGAACGACCTGGGGCTCGTGCCCGGTCGGCCGTACAAGAAGTCCGCGACCGTCGTCGGCGACGTACTCGGCAAGTATCACCCGCACGGCGACTCGCCCGTGTACGAGGCGATGGTGCGCATGGTGCAGGATTTTTCGCTGCGCTATCCGCTGGTGGACGGCCAGGGAAATTTCGGTTCGCCTGACGGTGACGCGGCGGCGGCGTATCGCTACACCGAAGCGAAGCTCATGCCGCTGGCGATGGAGATGCTGGCGGACATCGACAAGAACACGGTCGATTTCGCGCCGAACTTCGACGATCACCTCACCGAGCCAAAAGTTCTTCCCGCCTCGGTGCCCAACCTGCTGGTGAACGGTTCGTCAGGTATCGCGGTGGGTATGGCGACGAACATTCCGCCGCACAACCTGCGCGAGATCGTGGCGGCGACGCTGCTGCTCATCGACAATCCGGAGGCGACGGTCGAGGATCTGGCGAAGCTGATCAAGGGCCCTGACTTCCCGACCGGTGGCTTCATCTACGGCCGGGCGGGGATCAAGGATTACCAGACGACGGGGCGCGGCAAGATCGTCATGCGCGCACGCGCGGTCATCGAGGAGAAAGAATCGAGCGGCCGCTCCCAGATTGTGATCACTGAAGTCCCGTACCAGGTGAACCGCGCCGAGCTGGTGAAGTCGATCGCCGAGTTGACGAGGGAGAAGAAACTCGAGGGCATCAGTGATCTGCGTGACGAATCGAGCGATACGACGCGGATCGTGATCGAGCTCAAGCGCGACGCCATCCCGCGCGTAGTGCTCAACCAGCTCTACAAGCACACGACGATGCAGTCGTCGTTTGGCGTGATCATGCTGGCGTTGGTGCCCGATGCGCGTACGCGGCAATTGGTGCCGAAGGTCATGCCTTTGCGCGAGTGCCTGGTGCACTACATCGCGCACCGGCACGAAGTCATCGTCAGGCGGGCGCAATACGAGATCGACAAGGCGCTCGAACGCGAGCACCTCCTCGAGGGGCTCAAGATCGCCGTCGACAACATCGACGAGGTGATCAGGATCATCCGCAAGGCGGACGACCCGCAGGTCGCCGGCACCCAGTTGCAGAAGAAGTTCAAGCTGTCCGAAAAGCAGGCCGACGCGATCCTGAACATGCGCCTGGCGCGGCTGACGGCGCTGGAAGTCGACAAGATCGAGGAAGAACTCAAGGACGTGCGCTCCGAGATCAAGGGCCTGCGCGCGCTGCTGGAGTCGAAGCCAAAGCGGATGGCGCTGATGAAGTCGGAGCTGACGCGGATCGTGGAGAAGTACGGCGACGAGCGGCGTACGGAGATCACCAGCGACCAGGGCGATTTCACGATCGAGGACCTGATCGCCGAAGAAGACATGGTGGTCACGGTTTCCCACTCCGGCTACATCAAGCGGACGTCGATCACGACCTATCGCCGGCAGCGCCGCGGCGGCAAGGGACTGACCGGACAGGAGTTGCGCGATGAGGATTTTGTCGAGCGGATGTACGTCGGCTCGACGCATGACTACATCCTCGTCTTCACCAACGACGGCCGGTGCTACTGGCTCAAGGTCTACGAAATCCCGCAGGCGGGACGGGCGACCAAGGGCAAGCCGATCGTCAACCTGATCAACGTGTCACCAGACACGCAGATCCAGGCGATGGTGTTCGTGCGCGAGTTCAAGGAGGACGAGTACCTGCTGTTCTGCACCCGCAACGGCACGATCAAGAAGACGCGCCTGTCCGAATACTCCAATGTGCGCACCGTCGGTATCAAGGCGATCAAGATCGACAAGGACGATGAGCTGATCGAGGTTGCGGTGACGTCGGGCAACAACGACATCGTGATCGCGACGAAGCACGGATTGTCGATCCGGTTCCACGAGAGCGACGTGCGCGAGATGGGGCGGGACACGACGGGCGTGAAGGGGATCGAGCTCTCGAAGGA
>CBIHMX010000216.1:0-5193 GCA_966211115.1 uncultured Gemmatimonadaceae bacterium
GTCGCACCCGTAATCGACCATTGGCGGCCCTGAAGCTCGAGGATGAAGTCTTCGGACATGCCTTGGTCGCTGTACGACCGGGAAACATGCTTCTTTCCCTTCGCGTCGTATCCCATGATTTCAATCGACCTGGAGACAGTACCACCGAATCGGGCATCGACCTCGTGCAGAATGAAATGCTGCCCAGGAACCCATAGATAGGTGTCAGTAGCAACAAGGTCGCTGGACGATACATCCGCGACTGGAAAGACGTCACCGGTCGTATTCCAGGTGCCTATGAACACGCTGAAGCGTGACATTGTCTTCGGGATCATTGTGCGTACTCGGAGTGAGTGAGATGGCCGAAACGGCAACTGGCGCGCCATGTTGCGCGACGCGCCATCCGCCTAACGCCCTTTGAGCTGAGCGGGAGTCGCCTACGAAGCTTCCGTCACCGGCCTGGCAAACTCCCAATGGTGACCGAACGGATCAGACACGCGGCCGGTCCGCCAACCGTGAGCGTCATGCATCGATGCCACGGTCTTTGCTCCGCCTGCGACGGCACGATCGAAGAGCTGGTCGGGATCTGGCACCGTCACGATCATCCGGACCGCTATCCCGCCGAGCTTTTCCGGGCTCGAATCGGCATCCGACTGCACCCAGAACCGCGCGTCGTCCAACGACAGTTGAGCAATAATGACGGTTCCGTCGTCGTCTTCGAGTCGCTCCACCTCCACCGCGCCAAATGAAGCCTTGTAGAACTCGACCGCGAGGGTTCCGTTCGGCACTGAGAGCCACGGCGCGATCCTCGTCGCCACACCGGCCTTCCCCGCCGCGACCTTCGTCATCCGCCATCTCCTTGCGATCGTTCCTGTCGTGAAGCAATTCCACGACGGCCCAGCTGCCCTATTCATGCCGCGCGATGACGATGTCGTCGAGATACTTCAACCTGACAAAGAGCCAGTTCATCAACACTCGCATCACGAACATCGACCCGATCGAGGTGAACACTGCACAAGCGATCGATGCGCCTCGCAATATCACATCACGGCTCGCCGAGAGCGAATGAGATGATTGCATCAACGAATTGCTGCGGCGCCGTGTCCATTGCAATGTGCCGCTGCCCCACCAGTTCACGCACGCGGCTAATCGGAATCGACGCGCTGAAGCACGCTGTGGCCTCCGCGAATGCTGCCGGACTGTCACCCCCGAGCAGCAGGAGCGTGGGGACCGTCAGCGCCTGGAGGCGGGTGAGGTCAACGCCGTAGCGCTCCTCTTCGTCAGCTTCACGGGCGATCGTATGAGCTGCGGCAAGTCGCGCCGGCCACACCGGGTGCGCTTTCAGCGCCTGCAGTTCCCCTTCGGACATTCCGACCACCTGACGGAAGAAATGCAGCAAGGCGCCCTCGCGATCCCCGATGCTCACGAGCCGCGTGAGTTCCTCGCGCACGGCATGAGGAAGGAGAAGGGATCCCACGGGGAGTGGAGGCTCGTACAGTATCAGGCGGAGTAACTCGGGAAGTTCGCGCGCCGCCTCCACGCAACAGAGGCCCCCGTACGAGTGGCCGAGCAACGTGACATTCTCCCCGGCCTGCCTGACAACTGCGCGGATGTCCTCGGCTTCGCGTTGCAGCGAGTATGACGCGGCGTCACCACTGTGGCCGCGCCCGCGTCGATCCATCAGATAGACGGTGAAGCGAGGCGTCAGGTGCGACACCACGTGCGTCCAGCGAGTGTGGTCGGCCGTTGTGCCATGCACGGCAACCAGTGGCGGTCCGGAACCCTCGCGCCACACCGCCAACCGGGTTCCGTCATCAGACCTTACGTAGCTCGGCATTTTCAGCATCCATTGTTCGGGTCGGGATCGGCGGCTACCTCCATCACGATGATATAGCCACCGTCTGGGTCACGCGCCCGACGCGTCCCCCACCGGCGCGCCTCATCCATGGAAGCCCGCGCCGGAGCAGGCGTCGGTGCCATCGCAGGCTTGAAGCTGCAGGGAACGAGCCGATGTTTTCACGCCAGAAGTCCGAACCCTGCCATTTCGAAGTGCCGCTCGTACGCAAAAGCTTGCGAGACCTTCTCTCGCACCATGAGTTCGAAGCTCACCGCGTCTGTGAGTGAGATGCGCTGATCGACGAAACGGGTCAGCCACTTTTCACGCGCATCACGGACGACGTCAACGGAAACGGCTATCCATTCATGAGTCTCGTCCGCCAGCAGGCGTTCCAGGACGTCACGCGCCGCGGCCGGACCGCGCAGATAGAGGAGATGACTATGGAATTCACCCAGGACGAGCGTCGAGCTGAGGAACCGGCCCCCACCAGCACGATACCGCCGCACTGCATCGCGCGCTCGCCCATGGTATTGGTCACGCGTGTGGCTGAGCGCCAGCAGAGCGCTGGTATCAACGAACGCGCGCACGCTTCTTCTTGACGGCCGGTTTCTCGCGGACGAACCACTCGCGATATTCGCCCCCGTACAAGTAGTCGTCGGCACGCTCCGAGAGATCCGACGGCGACTCATCGCTGGCCGTTTCCACCAGATACTCGAACGCCGATCCGGGCGCCTCGCCCGAGAGTTCCTTGTCGGCAACGTGCCTCAGCCCACGACGCAGCAACTCGGTGCGTGGTAGTCCGGTCTTTTTTGCAAGTCGCTCCAGCAGGGCGCGGTCACGAGAGTCGAGGTAAACCATGACGGCCTCGCGCGCCTTCTTCGTTGCTTTTGCCATGCCGCCTCCTGCACGGATCCCCAGTACTAGTACGCCATGCTAGTAACTTATGGTAATCCGAGGGACGCAGTCAAGCGCCCCGTAAATCGGTGTCCGCAGCTGACTCGATCGAGATCCGTTGAATTGTCGCGAGCCAGGCTGGTGCGCCGTCGTCGTCGTGAAATCGCGTGTGAACTCGTTCCGGTTCGATCGCGGCAACACTCCAGCCGTTGGCGCGGCAGAACGCGGCTCGCAGATCGTCCTGACTGATGGGGTGAGGGCCCCGATCGGGTCCCTCGTCACTGAAGCACAACACGTAAAGTGTTCCATCGTGCTCGGTCACTGCGGCCAGACTGGCCGCGTACAGGGCTCGCTCATCGGCGTCGAAGGTGTGAAACAGTCCGCAGTCGAGCACCGTCCTGAACGCCTGTCCAAGGCGCTCCAGGTGAAGCGCGTCCGCCAGCACGAACTCAACGTCGACTCCACGGTCTTTTGCTTTCTCGCGGGCGATCGAGAGCGCCGTTTCGGCCACGTCGACGCCCCAGACCACCAATCCCCGCGACGCCAGGTGCAGCGCGTGCTCACCGGTCCCGCAGCCGGCATCGAGCACCGGGCCGGCGAACGTCACCCGGGATTCCAAACGCAGAATGGCAGGCTGCGGCTGGGCGATATCCCAAGGCGGAGGGCCTTCGTGGTACGACGCATCCCAGGGGAGTCCAGCCAGCCGTTCGTGACTGGTCGGGCTCCGGCCGCCTAACGGGTCGTCAGCAGATTCTTGTCGATCCGACATCCTCACGCCCTCGCGTTGACACCTGTATTCACGGTTGTTCTCCCGAACGTGTGGCCCAGGCGCCAGAGTCAAGCTTGCGGCGGAATCCAGCAAAATGCGAGCGTCACTGAGACTCGCTCCAGCGGAAGCGAGCCAGGCCGAAGCCGTGGCGCTTTCGCCCAGGAGCAGCCTGCCCTCCCGGCCGGCGTATTGTCATGTCCCTCGATCCATCATCCGGCGAAGAGCCGCTAGTCCATAGGCGACCCGCGACTTCACCGTGCCGACCGGGATTTCCAGCGCCTCCGCGATCTCCTGCTGCGACAGCTCCTGCAGATAGCGCATCCGCAGGACGAGCTGCGCTCGGCGCGGCAGCTCAGCGACCCGAGCGCGCAGTTCGTCGAGGACGCCTTCCTCCCCGACGGAAACGTCCCCTTCGGGTGCAGGAAAGTCATCAATGTCATCGACTGCCTCGCGCTTCGGATTCCGCTCCGCGCGCGCCGCCCGGATCGCCTCGCGCGTCGTTATGCGGTATGCCCAGGCACGAACCCACTCGGGCTCCCGAAGCGACCCCAGCGCACGACTGATTCTCAGGAGTGCTTCCTGCAACACATCGTCCGCGAGATCCTGATCGCTCACGATCGTCCGCACGTGATCCAGGAGCGGCGGTTCAAGCGCCCGAAGTAGCTCGTCCAGCGCTTCCCGGTCGCCAAGCTGCGCACGGGCGGCCAGCCCTGAAAGCGAGAACACGACCTTCGGGGGCGTCACTCGCTCATGCTGCATCCCGTCTGTCCAGGGCAGCGACGACACGAGCTCCCACTCGCGACACGTGCGCCCCAAGGGCCGCGAGGCCAAGTGCGACTATCGTGTAGCCCAGCACCGAGAAGATGAACAACAGGATCTGGGTATCGTTACTCCAGTCGACCTTCAGCAGTGCGATGACCAGGAGCAGCCCTTCGATCATAACTGCTGCGAGCACCGCCAGTCGCACGCGCTGCGCATAACGATCCATTCGCGCCAGGACGCCTGGGACGGCCGAGGTGTGCGTTGATTCGGACATGTTTGCCTCTGCGGGATGAGTATCGCGTTTTTGTCAGCGGTGCCACAGCACGAGGCCGATGACTGCGGCCTCGATCACGGCAAAGAACCACACGACCACGGCGACGGTTGCATTGCGTTTCCTGGTAGCCATGTCGACCTCCTGAATGGTGCTCGGACGGGGCGGACACGGAGCGACAGCGGTGTCCGCACGTACAAGGAGGAGGCGACCAGCCGATTCGTTCGGTTTGGCGCGTTACGGCAAACGCATTTTCGGGATGACGCGCTCGAAACGAGCGCCCTCCAGTGAGACCGCTCAGGCGCTCTGGCTATGGAACCCTGGGAAATGGCGCAACGAAGTCAAACGCGAAGACCTTGGCAATGCGCGTCATGTCGCGTGACACTACACCCTCGCCGCGCGACGAGCGCGGTCCGCCTCCCACTCGACAAATGGGCCGTCGAAATCCGTGAGGTGCGTGCCGTCGAACGACCACACGCGCGTGGCGACCTCGCGTAGGAACGCGCGATCGTGACTCACCAGCAGCACGGACCCCTCGTACTCGTCGAGCGCATCCTCGAGCACCTCGATGTTCTCGACATCGAGATGGTTGGTCGGTTCATCGAGGATCAGAAGGTTCGCGTGCGCGAGCGTCATGAGCGCGAGCGCCATGCGAGCCCGTTCGCCACCGCTGAGCGTGCC
>CBIHMX010000217.1:0-5191 GCA_966211115.1 uncultured Gemmatimonadaceae bacterium
TCGACAAGCACGCGGGATACTGACTGAATGGAGAAAATCATCAAGGCGGCCATCTATCGGGGCGCCTCCGACCTGCACATCAAGGCCGGGGACGTCTTTCGCGCTCGAATCGACGGCAAGCTGGTCGCGATGACCAAGCAGGCATTGACGCCCGAACAGACGCGGGCGATCGCGCTGCGGCTCATCAATCAGGAGAAGGTTCGCGACCGGATCGACCAGATCAACGACTACGATTGCTCCTGGGGTGCGCCAGGGATCGGCCGATTCCGGGTCAACATCCTGCGCCAGCGGTCGAGCTTCATGATCGTTATGCGCGTCATCCCGTTCAAGGTTCCCGGTGTCGATGACCTCGGACTGCCGGACGTGTACCACCGCATTTCGGAAACGGAACGCGGCATGGTGCTGATGACGGGCGTGACGGGCTCGGGGAAATCGAGTTCGCTGGCGGCCATGATGCGCCACATCAACGAGCACATGGAAAAGCACATCGTCACGCTCGAGGAGCCTATCGAGTTCCTCCACCGTGACGTGCGCTCGTCCATTACCCAGCGCGAGATCGGGACCGATACGGAAAACTTCCGGACCGGCCTGCGCGCGGCGCTTCGCCAGGATCCGGACGTCATCGTGCTCGGCGAACTTCGCGATGCCGAAACGATCGACACCGCCATGAAGGCGGCCGAAACCGGCCACCTGCTGCTGTCCACGCTGCACACCCCCGACGCGCAGACCACGATCATGCGCATGATTTCGATGTTCCCCCCCGAGGAACACGACGGTGTGCGCCTTCGCCTGGCGGAGGCACTGCATGCGGTCATCTCCCAGCGCCTGCTGCCCCGCATGGACGGCAGGGGTCGCGTGGCGGCCTGCGAGGTCATGATCGTGACGGCCACCATCCGCGACCTGATCCTGCAGCAGCGCATCAGCGAGATCCGCGACTACATTGCTGACGGGCGAGAGCAGTACGGGATGCAGACGTTCGACCAGCACCTGGCTGACCTCGTGACGCAGGGCATCGTGGCGTTCGATGTCGCCCTGGCGGCGTCCACGCAGCCGGCGGATTTCGAGCTCAAGATGAACATGTTCAGGGATTCCGGCGATTCATCATCGCGCTTCGAGAGCCTGACTGGAGGAAGGAAGTAATGGTTCGTCGTTTTGGCGGCGTCATGGGGCCGATGGTGACCCCGTTCAGGTCGGATGAATCGCTCGACCTCGAGGGTTTCGAGACGAATGTGCGCGCGCACGTTGCCGCGGGCCTGGATGGCCTGCTGGTGGCCGGCTCGACGGGAGAGGCCGCGCTTCTGGGGGACGACGAGCGACGCGTCCTGACCGAACTCGCGCGGAGCATCATTCCTGGCGACAAGACACTGCTGGTGGGAACAGGCGCCGAGTCCACCCGGCACTGCATCGAGCGGTGTCGCGCTGCCGCGAAGGCCGGCGCCGACGCGGTGCTCGTAGTGGCGCCGCATTACTACTCGAGCGCGATGACGGCAGAAGCGGTCACGGCGCATTACAAGCGCGTGGCGGACAAAAGCCCGGTTCCCGTCCTGCTCTACAACATCCCGAAGTACATGCACTATCGCCTCGAACCCGAGGTGGTCGCGGAGCTTTCGAAACACGGAAACATCAGCGGGATGAAGGATTCCGCGGGCGACATGACGTTCTTTGCGCGCTACTGCGAATCGAACAGCGACACGTTCGACGTCGTGACCGGCCACGCCGGCACGTTCGTCACCGCGCTCCGGTCGGGCGCGCGGGGGGGAATCCTTGCCGTGGCCCTGTTTGCGGCTGACCTGGCGATCGAAGTCTGGCGGGCGCATAACGAGGGAAGGACCGCCGATGCCGACGCTGCACAGAAGGCCCTGGTCCCGCTGGGCTCGGAGATCGTCGCGCGCATGGGCGTTCCCGGCGTGAAAGCCGCCATGGATCGACTCGGCATGAGTGGCGGGAAGGTTCGTCTGCCATTGCTGCCGCTTCCAGCGAACGACGCGGCGCAACTGGATGACTTGCTGAGGCCGACGGCGCTGGCGGCAAGAGACTAGGGCGGGAGGTCGTGAGGACGTGAACTAGTGAGGACGTGAGGACGTGAGGACGCGTGAATCATCTGGCTCCGATTTCACGACCTCACGACCTCACGGTCCCGACTGAATCCCCGCGCAAGCCACCTCCGTAGGGACCGGAGCCATGCTTACCACGCTGTTCGTTCTCGCCATGCTCGTCTCGATCTTCGTGGTGCCCCTCGGGCTCCCCGGGACGTTCATCATGGTCGTAGCGGCCATTGCCGCCGACTACTTTGCCTCGGCCGGAATCGGCTGGTTTGCGATCGGGCTATCCTTCGCGCTCGCCGTGATGGCGGAGGTGTTCGAGTGGACGCTGTCGGCGAAGTTCGCCATCAAGTACGGGGGCTCGAAACGTGCCGGTTGGGGAGCCCTGATCGGGGGGTTCATTGGGGCGTTTGCCGGCGTTCCCGTGCCGGTCGTTGGCTCGATGATCGGGGCGTTCGCCGGTGCATTCCTCGGCGCACTCGTGGCTGAATTCACACAGGCCAACTCGAACGCCTCTACCGCCACGCGGGTCGCGACCGGCGCTCTGATCGGGAAGGCAGCCGCAACCGCGATGAAGCTCGCCATCGCCTTCACGATCGCGATCGTCCTCACCTTCGCCCTGATCCGCGCCTAGAAACGGGGTCAGACGCCATTTTTTCAAAACGGGGTCAGACGCCGTTTTCAAAAAATGGCGTCTGACCCCGTTTCGCCTTCGGGCTCCGGCCCCTAGAATTCATCAACGCCCCACCGCTCCTGCCGGCCCGGGGCGGATTTTTTTTGCCCCAGACTCCGCGAAACAATGTTCGACTCGAAGACGCGCACCGTCGTTGTGGTCGGCGCCCAATGGGGCGACGAGGGGAAGGGCAAACTCGTTGACGTCATGGCTGAGCGCGCCGACTGGGTCGTCCGCTACCAGGGAGGCGCCAACGCCGGTCATACGGTCGACCTCGGGTCCAAGTCGTTCGTGCTCCACCAGGTGCCGAGTGGCATCCTCCATCCAGGCGTCCGCTGCGCGATCGGGAACGGGGTCGTGCTGGACCCGGAGACACTGTTCGCGGAGATGGACGAGATGGTCCGCGACGGCGTGGACGTCGAAGGACGGCTGTACGTGAGCGACCGCGCCCATCTGGTCATGCCGTACCACAAGCTGGTCGATGGCGAGAGCGAGGCAAGCAGGGCGATCGGCACCACAGGGCGGGGGATCGGTCCCGCGTACGAGGACAAAGTCGGTCGCCGGGGCGTACGCGTCACCGACCTTCGCCATCCGGAGCGCTTGCGGCAGCTCGTCGAGCGCGGCGTGGAGAATGCCAATGCGCAGCTCCAGAGCTTCCATTCAAACCGACGGGCTGAAGTCGACGAAACCATGGCGCGGTTGCAGGCCATCGCGCCGCGCCTGCTGTCGCTGTCGGACGATGTCGGCCTGGTGATCCACCGGGCCCGCCAGTCGGGGGCGGCCGTGCTGCTCGAGGGCGCACAGGGTTCGCTGCTCGACGTCGATCATGGCACGTACCCGTTCGTCACCTCGAGCAATACCACGGTCGGCGGTGCATTCGTCGGCGCCGGCCTCGCGCCTAACGGGAACCACTCGGCACTCGGCGTGGTCAAGGCGTACACGACGCGGGTCGGCAATGGGCCGCTGCCGACCGAGTTCGACGAGGAACTGGGCGCAAGGGTGCGCGCACTGGGCAATGAATTCGGGGCCACCACTGGGCGTCCGCGCCGCTGCGGCTGGTTCGATGCGGTGGTCGTTCGTTATGCGGTCCGCGTCAACGGGCTCACCGACCTCGCCGTCACCAAGCTGGACGTGCTCGACACGCTCGACCGGGTTGCGTTATGCACCGGCTATCGCGTGCACGGGGAACACGTGAACGAGTTTCCCTCGGACATCGCCGCGCTCGATAGTGTCGAGCCGGAATACGAGTGGTTCGAAGGCTGGAATACGTCGACCGCCACGGCTCGACGCCTCGAGGACCTGCCGGCGTCGGCACGCCGGTACCTCGACCGCGTGCAAGAATTGTCCGAGGCGCCGATCCGGTACGTGAGCGTGGGAACGCGTCGCGATCAGATCATCGGCAATTAGACGGTGATGGACGCGCCGGATTCCGGGATCCTCGACGCCGTTATCGCCGGTGCGGGGCCGTGCGGCCTGGCCGCCGGCATATCCCTGCGAAAGGCCGGGTTTTCGGTGCGGATCTACGACCGGGACTGCGTCGTCAGCAGCATCACCCAGTACCCGACGTACGCGACGTTCTTCTCGACCGCGGAGAAGCTTTCGTTAGGCGGCTTGCCATTCGTCGTCCCGGTGGCAAAGCCGTCGCGCCGCGATGCCCTCGCCTATTACCGCGCGGTCGTCACGCATTTCGGCCTCGACGTCAGGCAGTATGAGATGATCGAGTCGATCGAGGGCCGGAAGGATGACTTCCGTGTCACTACCAGAAAGGCTGGTCACGACACCCACCAGATCCGGGCGAAGGCCATCGTCGTGGCGACCGGATACTGGGGATCGCCGAACCGGCTGGGCGTGCCCGGAGAAGAACTGCCGCACGTCTCGCATGCCTATCGAGAGGGACACCATGCCTTCCAGCAGGATGTGGTCGTGGTCGGCGGCGGCAACTCGGCAGCCGAGGCGGCGCTGGATCTCTGGCGATCGGGTGCGAGGGTGACGCTGGTCCACTTCGGGCCGACCTTCGACAAGAAGATCAAGCCGTGGATCCAGCCAGACCTCGAGAACCGGATCGCCGAGGGGAGTATCGCGGCACGCTGGGGCTGCCGCGTCACGTCGATAGACGCCGAGGCGGTGTATCTCCGGGGTGGCCTGGGGGACGAACACCGGATCGAGGCCTCGCACGTGTACCTGATGACCGGTTACGCGCCCAACGTCGATCTCCTCCGTGCCACCGGTGTGGAGATCGACCCGTCCACCGGCATCCCCCGGCACGATCCAGCGACGCTCGAGACGAACGTGCCCGGGGTGTTCGTTGCCGGGGTCGTGACCGCTGGCTACGACGCCAACAAGGTCTTCATCGAGAACGGGCGGTACCACGGGGAGCGAATCGTGGCGCGGCTGGCCGGGCGACCTGCGCCGGAGACGCCGGGTGTGAGCCGGGACCTGGATGGATGACTGGCGGAAGGCAGAGCGCCGATCGCAG
>CBIHMX010000218.1:0-5182 GCA_966211115.1 uncultured Gemmatimonadaceae bacterium
TTCCCGATTCCCTATTCCCGATTCCCTATTCCCGATTCCCCGCCATCACCCGATTCCGCCCCGCCTCCTTCGATCGATACAGTGCCCGGTCCGCTTGATCGACCAGGAGTTCCGGCGTGCTGACCTCCTCGCTCATCGTCGCCACGCCAACACTGGCCGTGATCGGCCGCTCTTCCCACGTCGCCCCTTCGATCGCCCGCCGCAATTGCTCGGCCACCACGAGTGAACCCGCACGATTCGTGTTGGGGAGGATGATCGCGAATTCTTCGCCGCCGTAGCGCGCCGCAAAGTCCGCCGCGCGCAGCGAGGTGCGCAGGAGCTGCCCAACAGCTCGCAGCACCTCGTCGCCCCGCGGGTGACCGTACGTGTCGTTGTACGTTTTGAAGTGGTCGATGTCGAGCAGGATGAGCGATACGTCCGTTCCATGCCGGCGCCAGCGACGCGTCTCATCCTCGAGCCGTTCCTCGAACGAGCGGCGATTGCGAAGCTGCGTGAGGCCGTCGACGGCGGCGAGCTCAGTGAGCTTGCTGTTGACGTCCTGCAGCATGTTCGACTGCTGGCGCAGCTTCTTCTGCGCGTCCTCGAGCCGCCGCTCATTCTGCTTGCTGTCGGTGATGTCGCGCGACGAGACCTGCAGCTGCACGACCTGTCCGGTGTCGTCCACCACCGCGCGCCACATCATCTCTAGCCAGATGTGCCGCCCGGTCTTGTGCAGCATGCGCACCTGGATCGACGACGCCGGCTCGCCGCGCACGAGCTGGTTGAAGTGCCGCTGCAGCCGCTCGAGGTCCTGCGGATGGACCGTCGCGAAGGGTGCCATGCGCGGCATTTCCTCGGGCAGGAACCCCATCATCCGTTCGCAGGACGGACTGATGTACACCAGCCGCCCGTCCAGCGCGTACAGGCTCACGACGTCGCTGCTGTTCTCGGCGATGAGCCGGAAGCGCTCCTCGCTCTCCCGCAGCCGACGCTCCGTCTTCACCCGTTCCAGGTGGCTCTCGTGCAGCTGGGTCGCGATCCACGCCGTGATCGCGACGAAGACGAGAATCGTGCTGAGCACGAAGAGCGTGTCGGCAAGGTCAGGATCGATCAGGCTGCCGCGCCGGCCAAAGATCAGGAGCCATCCCAGCACCGTGGGGACGAGAAAGCCGGTCGGGAGCAGCGTGCGCGCCATCGAGCCGCCTGGACCGTCGCTGAGGATGATCGCGATCAATCCGTCGGAGCTCGAGAACGTCATCACCGCGATCGAGAGCGCGGCAAAGCCGACCGCGGTCGGCAGGGCCATGCGATTGAACTCGCCAACCGACTCGAACCAGCCGCTCTGGTAGGCATGGGCGATCAACGCCGCCTGGGCGCTGAACAGCACCAGCACGGAGACGATCTGTGCCAGCCCGCTCGCGAACCGGGTGCCCCGCAACTGCAGCAGCAGCGCTGCGCCTAACGTGAAGAAGTTCACGGCCGCGTTGAGCGACATCCGGTTGTCGCGCCCGTCGGCGGTGCCCGCCATCGCATCGGGGAACAGCAGCTGGTCGACGCCGTTGCCGTTCCCGGTCAGGAGGGTGTAGAGACGCGCGGCGCCGACTACCAGCACCAGGAACGCCAGCGCCCGCGCGATCTCGCGGCTCCGGCGCCACTCGGCCTGCACCACCAGCCACATCGAGCAGCCTAACGCGATGAAACACGCTGCCGTCATCGGGTTCGTCGCCGCGCGGTTCGCCGGGCCCAGCGCGCGCAGCTCCGGCACGCCCACCAGCCACCCGACCAGCGACAGCACCCCGATCACGATGCCGAACGCGATCGCGAACCGCGCGATGTAGTTGGCGTTCGACCACCAGGCGACCGGGACGTCCCCCACGATCGCAGGTCGCGGGTACTGGTCGGTCGGCGTGGGCGTCAGGTATTGCATCGGTCATGCCAAAGACGTCCCATCCCCATTGGCGTCACCTAACCGAACTTGCGCTCCGCCAAGGGGTTACAGCAATGCTCTGCCCTGTCACAAACCGGCCTCAGGAAAACTCCTACCAGCGCTGTCCGGACTGGAACAACTGCGTCAGTTCGTCGGGATTGCAGGGGCGCGAGAAGATGAATCCCTGCGCCAGGTCGCAGCCCATTTCGCGCAGCAGATCGAGCTGGCGCTTGTTCGCGACGCCTTCGGCGACGACTTCCAGCCCGATCGCGTGGGCCAGCGAAATGATCGCGCGTACCACGTGCAGTGGCCGGTCTTCCTGGTCGATCGAGGCCGTAAAGGCACGGTCGACCTTCACCGCATCCAGGGGCAAGCGATGCAGGTAGCTCAGGGCCGAATAGCCGGTGCCGAAGTCGTCGAGGTGGATGCTCACGCCGAGTGCACGAAGTTGTTCGACGGTTTCGATGGCGGGGTGCTTCTGGCCGATGATCGCGCTTTCGGTGATCTCGATGCGCAGCGCCTCGGCCGGCAGACCCGTCTCCTCGAGGATCGACGCCACCGCCTTCACCAGGTCGGGCTGGCCGAACTCCCGCACCGAGAGATTGACCGAGATGGCGAACGGTTGCCCTTCGCCGGCGGTCGCCAGCCAGAGCCGCGCCTGCTGGCACGCCTCGCGCAACACCCACCTGCCTAACGGCACCACCAGGCCCGTGTCCTCGGCCACCGGCACGAACGTCGCCGGTGAGACGACGCCGCGCTCGAAGTGACGCCAGCGCACGAGCGCCTCGGCGCCGACCATGCGGCCGGTCCGGAGCGACACGATCGGCTGGTACTGCAGGAAAAACTCGTTGCGGTCGAAGGCGTTCCGGAGGTCGGTCTCGATCTGCAACCGCGTCAATGCCTCGGCGTGCATGGCGCGGTCGAACATCTCGTATCGTCCCCGGCCGCTGTTCTTCGCCCGGTACATCGCGATATCGGCACTGCGCAGAACGTATTCGGGCTGTTCGCTGGCGCCCGTGCTGAGGGCAACGCCGATGCTGGCCGACGCGACGTGTTCGTAGCCGCCGATCGAAAGTGGCGCGTGCAGCGCGTCCTGCACTCGCTCGGCGACCATCGCGGCGTCACGGACGTCGGCAATGCGCTCGAGCAGGATCGCAAACTCGTCGCCGCCCAGTCTCGCCACGATATCCCCGCCGCGGACGCACCCCTCGAGCCGCCGGGCAATGGTCACGAGCATCTCGTCGCCGACGTGATGCCCCATCGAGTCGTTCACCAGTTTGAAGCAGTCCACGTCCAGGAAGAGCACGGCAAACAGCCCATCCTGGCCGCGGCGCGCTCGGCGGGTCGCGTCCGAGAGCCGCTTCATGAAAAGCGCCCGGTTCGGGAGCCCTGTGAGTGGATCATGCACCGACTCGTGTCGCAGGCGCTGTTCATGCACTTCGCGCTCGGACAGCATCTGACGGAGCTGCATTTCGGTCCCGGCCATGCTTCCGAACTCGGCCAGGATCGCGACTTCTTCGCTGGTCCAGTCACGCGGCACATCGTCGAGCACGCAGATCATACCGCCTACGGATCCGTCGCCTCGGTTGAATGTCGCGGCCGCAAGGCTGACGATGTTCAGCTCCACCGCGGTGGAGCGCAGCACGACGTCGCCGTTGGGCGCATGCATGTCGTGCAGCGAAAGCGTGCCGCCGTTTTCGAGCGTTCGCTTCATGAGACCGGAGCGGATGAGCGCCCCGGCGTCATGCGCAAACCAGTCACGCATCATCTCGCCGGCGCTGAAGCTGCGGCGATCGTCGCCAAGGAGCACTACCAGGGCCGCGCGGGCGGAAACGCTCTTCGCGACCACGCTCACCACGCGTTCCATTGATGCCGCAAACGTGCCGCTCAACGCGGCCCGTTCCGCATTACTCTCGACAGGCGGCTGGGCATCCGGCGTAATCCGTGCTGGGGCGATGGTCACATTGAAATGGACGGCCTGAGATTCCGTGCGTCACGTTCCAATTCTTTCATGTTTCTTCCAGCATCTCCTCCCATCTTCACCATTGATCAGCCACTGTCGCGGGCTTCGAGATTCCTTTGTGAAGGAGAGAGCATTGGCAGTCATTCATGACGTTGTCGTGATTGGACTTGGCGGCATGGGAAGCGCGGCGGCCTGGCACCTCGCGCGACGCGGACTCTCGGTCGTGGCGGTTGAGCAATTCGACCCCGCGCATGAGCGGGGTTCATCGCACGGACTGTCGCGGATCATCCGGCTCGCCTATTTCGAGCACCCATCCTACGTGCCGTTATTGCAACGCGCCTTCTCGCTGTGGCGGGAGCTGGAGTCGGTATCGGGAGAAGAGCTATTGCACGTCACCGGCGGGCTCGACGCCGGACGCCCCGGCTCCCGCGTCTTCGAGGGCTCCCGTGAATCGTGCGCGGTTCACGACCTGCCTCATGAAATTCTTGATGCCGGAGAGGTAAAGTCGCGATTTCCCGCTTACCACCTGCCGCCGGAATTCCGGGCGGTCTTCCAGCCCGACGCCGGGTTCCTCGAGCCGGAGAAATGCATAACGACGCACGTGCGTCTCGCCGTCGCGAGCGGCGCCACCGTCATGACCGGACGCGAGGTCACCGCGTGGAGCAGGGTTCCGGGAGGCGTCGTCGTGAGGCTGGGGGGCGACGAAATTCGCGCTCGACAGGTCGTGCTGGCCGCCGGCGCATGGATGCCGAAGCTCGTCCCGTCACTGGCGCGCGTGCTTCGCCCGGAACGACAGGTCGTGGCCTGGTTCGAGGTCGCGGACGCCCAGGCATTTGACCCGGCGCGGTTCCCGGTCTTCGTGCTCACGACCGACGACGGGATCTTCTATGGCTTCCCCCAGTACGACGTGCCCGGCTTCAAGATCGGGAAGTTCCACCACCTGTCGGAACCTGTGGACCCGGATCGCGGCGGCCGAACGGTAGACGCCCACGACGAATCTGTGCTCCGCCAGTGTGTTCAGTCGTTTTTTCCGGGAGCGGATGGTCCGGTGCTGCGGTCCTCGACGTGCATCTTCACGAACACCCCTGACGAGCATTTCATCATCGACCGTCTGCCGGAAGCACCTGAGGCCCTGGTGGTGTCGGCCTGCTCCGGCCACGGCTTCAAGTTCTGCAGTGTGATCGGGGAGATCGTGGCCGACCTGGTCGCCGAAGGCGGCACCTCGCACGATCTCTCTCTTTTCCAACTGGCCCGCTTCCGATCGGGGTCAGACCCGGGGTCAGACCCGGGGTCAGACCCCGATTAATGAATTG
>CBIHMX010000219.1:0-5180 GCA_966211115.1 uncultured Gemmatimonadaceae bacterium
TCCTGGAGCGGCATCCGCGCGGGCTGTCGCTGTACGAGCTCGCGGACGCGCTCCATCGAACGGAGCATCAGGAGATTCGCGACGTTGAAGCAGGCGATCAGCAGCAGCATCCCCGCCGCCAGCATGACGATGCGCATGGCCGGCCGCACGTCGCCGAGCACCACCTCTCGAAAACCATGGACAACGCCGCGCGATGCACGACGCCATTCCGGAGTCGTCAGGCGCGAAAAGAAGGTGGTAAGTTCAACCTGCGCCTGCTCGCGCGTCGCGCCTGGCGCGAGTCGACCAACGATGTCGAGCTCATTCGACACGAGTTCAAACGAGCCGTTGGCGATGCCGTACGCCGTGAGCGGCGTCCACGCTTCCGTACCGCGCGGGTACTCGAGACCCGGCGGCATGACCCCGACGATTTCGAGCGATCTTCTATTCGTGGCGAGCGTGACCTGGCGGCCAATGACCGCCGAATCGCCGGCGAACTGCTGTTGCCACGCGCGATGGCTCAGTACGAGAACCGGTGCACTGCCTCTCGAGTCATCGTCAGCGCCGAAAGTTCGACCCACGGCGGGACGGGCGCCCAGCACTTCGAACCAGTGTCCCGAAACCAGCGAGACATTCAACTGGAAGGCGTCGTCGCCAGTCCGGAAGGTCTCTGTGGTCGCGCCGCGAAACGTGTGGTAAGCCACCTGGCCGATCACGCGAGTCTGCCGCTGGAAATCAGCGAGCTCGGCGAGGGTAACGGGAACGTTGTCGAACTGGCCGTCCGGCGTCGCGCCATAGAGAACGACGAGGCTTTCCTCGCGCGAAACAGGCAGTGGCCGCAATAGCAGCGCCTCGGAGACGGTGACGACCGCAGTGCCCGTCCCGATGCCGATGGCCAGCGTCACGAGCGCCGTGATCGAAATCGACCGCTTCATTCATCTTCCTCCGCCGGTAGACCTCTCACAGCCTGACCGGAAACGTCCAGGTTGGCGCGAGACGCTCTCGCAAAGGTCTTCGTCAGCGAACGATTTCGACGTCCCGGCCCCTCATCCAGACTTGAACCGGCCTGCCGTCCAGAAGCGCTGGTTCGAACCGCTGCCCTTCGAGCGATTGTGTCAATGCCCGGTCGCCTTGGGGATATCCCGTCCCTCCGCCGAGGTCGACCTGCAGGACCTCGCCGTTCACGCCAATCTTGAGGCGAGGAGTAATCGAGCGCGGTCGGGGAGGTGGACTGCCGCGTCCCGGCGTGACGGTCGTGAACGACGCCGGGCGTGGCGCTGGCCCCTGCGGCTTTGGACCGCATAACACAGACGGTTCTATGTACACACTCGCCGCCTCGCCCGTGACGACCCTGACGCGGAACGCCGGTACGGCATTTCTCGCGTCAGGCTTGAGTGACGCAATGACCCGCTTGACCAGCGAGTCTGCAATCGGCGACTGGGCAGCCACCGAGTCCATCACGAATGCGCGGGGTGTCGCTCCGGTGGTTACACTCAGGACCCACTCCCTGGCACCGTTCGAATCCGCGGCCGGGAGCCCGGTCGTTAGGCCCGTCGGATCCAGCAACGTTGCGAGAGGCGGGAGTTTCTTCGCTTCCGTCACTGCCTTGCACCCTGCTTGTGCGAGAATGGCGCGAGGTAGTGACAGCCCGCCAGCCAGTATCGCGCATGCTGCGAACATACGTAGCCAACGCATCGGGTCTCCTGGTGACCGTTGCTTGTGTGCGAGTGTCGGTCCCAAACGGCCGGCTGATCATAGCGTACAATCACCATTCTCGACATTCTGGACCTTTACCGCCAGTGCCGTTCTACTCCGTCGCGCGCGAGTTCAGCCTCCCATGGTCAGGGTGCGCGAGCATGGGCTCACGTACGGTGACCAGGTCGCGAACAGGATTCCACCTGACGGCAAACCGGCCCGGCCCACGAGTGCAATCGACGCCGCACCAAGCAGAAAGAGTAACGGCAGTTCGATGGCCAGACTTCCGCCTTGCGTCACGTTGGTGAGTTCACCGGAATGAACGAGCACGAGCGCCGCGACCATGTCTGCCATGACGAGTCCCGCCGCGACTCGCGTGAACAGGCCAATGATCAGCAGCAGGGGCGCGACGACTTCACCAATGATTGGGCCGTACGCCGCCCAACTGGGCAACCCCGCGTCGACGACGACGCCTTCCACGAAACTGTTGTCCCGCAACTTCGCCAATCCATGGAAGAGAAGGAGTCCTCCGATTGTCAGGCGAAGCAGCAGCTTGCCGGTATCATCAGTACGCTGGGTCATGTCCTCACTCCGGCTGGTTTGACCTGGTGATACACCGCAGCTTCCCGCCTTTCCGTTCAAACGAGCCGAACCGTTCTTGATCCGAAGGATCGAGGAACGGCTACTTGCTGACGGCGCTCAGGTTCCTATTCTCCAGTCGTTATGGAACGCAGAACGGTCGAGTCCATCGAACCTGCAGCGACCGCGTACGATGTCGTTGTGATCGGCGGTGGCCAGGCGGGACTCGCGACGGGCTATGAGCTCAAGCGGCGCGGCGTATCCTTTGTCATCATGGACGCGCATCAACGCATCGGCGATGCGTGGCGACGACGATGGGACTCCCTGCGCCTCTTCACGCCCGCTCGTTATGACGGGCTGCCGGGCAAGCCGTTCCCCGCGTCACGGCACTACTTCCCGACGAAGAACGAGATGGGCGACTACCTCGAGTCGTATGCGACGGAGTTTCAGCTTCCGGTGCAAACGGGTATGCGGGTCGATCGTCTCCGTCGCCACGGAAGCGGTTTTCTCATCGATGCGGGCGATCGCACGATTTCCGCTCGGCAGGTCGTCGTGGCGATGTCCGGCTACCAGAAGCCGCGCGTGCCCGCCTTCGCCGGCGAGCTGTCAACCGAGATCCTGCAACTCCATTCGTACGAGTATCGGAATCCTTCGCAACTGCGCGAAGGTCCCGCGCTCGTCGTCGGAACCGCGAACTCCGGCGCCGAAATCGCGCTTGACGTCACAGGGAATCGGAACGTCTGGCTCGCGGGCCGCGACGTGGGCGAGGTGCCGTTCCGCATCGAAGGAATGCTGGCGCGACTGCTGATTCCGCTCATCTTTCGCGTCGTCTTCCACCGGATCCTGACGGTGCAGTCTCGCGTTGGCCGAAACGTGCGCGCGAAAATGCTGTCGACCGGCGCGCCTCGCGTTCGCACGAAGATGGCGGACGTCATCGCCGGCGGCGTGGAGCTCACACCGCGAGTCGCCGGAGTGCGCGATGGGAAGCCCGTGCTCGATGATGGTCGCGTACTGGATGTCGCCAACGTGATCTGGTGCACCGGCTACGACAACGGGTTCTCGTGGATCGACCTCGACGTCCACGGTCCGCTCGAGCCGAAGCACGAAGCCGGAATCGTTCCCGGCGTGCCCGGACTCTACTTTGTGGGACTGATGTTCCTCTCCGCCGCGTCGTCGGTCATGGTGCACGGAGTCGGGCGCGACGCCGCCCGCATTGCGGACGAAGTCGTCCGGTACGCGCACCGATCAACCGCCTGACGCTGGCCGGACGTCAGGACGCGTCGGCCTGCTCATGGACGAGGGCCATGCATTTCGCCGCGAGCGACATCGTGTCGTAAACGGAACCATCGGTGGCGCGCCAGACGTTCCCGCCCACGGGTGGCTCGATCGGATGCAGGATGAGCTCCGAAATGATCGTCGCGCCTTTGGTGTGCCGTGTGGCGCCGCGACGCGCGACGGTTCCACGCCAGACGATGATATGCAGCTCGCCAAGAGGTGCGCCCTTCGACTCTTCGGCAAACCAGGAAACGCTGACGGCAAAATCCGGTGCCTGCAGGACACACCCCGTCGGCGACCGATACTGTTCGAGAGGGGTCGGGAGGCGCTCGGACCTCGTCAATGCCCGCTCGGGCGCAAGCTCGTCCAGCAAGGCATTCACTGAACGCTGAACCGCGCCTTTTTCCTTGTAGGTAGGCGCGGGGCTGCGCTGGGAGGCGCCGGAGTCTGATGGTTCTCGCATTGCTCCCGAAAAATAAGGCGCGTACCGGGTTCGTGAGACCCGTAGCTATCGTTCCCGGTACGGCTTCTGACGTTGGTACAGGGGTGATTACTTCAGCGACTGTCAATTCGATCCGGATCCTGCTCGTCGCGGACACGCACCTGGGCTTCGACCTCCCGGTCAATCCGCGCATCATCCGCAGGAGGCGAGGCCACGACTTCCTGGCAAACTATGCCGCGGCGCTCCAGCCGGCGTTGGCAGGCGAGGTGGACATCGTGGTCCACGGCGGGGATGTATTCAACCGATCGCGACCTCCCGCCGACGTCGTCTGGCAGGCGTTCGAGCCACTGACGCGAATCGCCGATCGCGGCGTGCCCGTGTTTGTCGTTCCGGGCAATCACGAGCGTGGCCGTATCCCACATCTCAGGTTCGCACAGCATCCGGGGATCCATGTCTTCGACCGTCCGCGAACCTTCGTCGTGGAAATCAGGAACACCCGCGTGGCGCTGGCCGGCTTTCCATCCGAACGCGACGCCGTGCGCGCCAGGTTTGCGGACCTGGTGACCGGCACAGGATTCGCCGATGTGAGCGCCAGCCATCGGTTGCTGTGCATTCACCAGTGCGTCGAAGGCGCAACGGTCGGCCCCGCGAACTACACCTTTACCACCGCACCCGACGTCATTCGCGCCGCCGATATACCACGCGACTTCTCGGCGGTGCTGTCTGGCCACATCCATCGCCGGCAGGTCCTGACCGCGGACTTGCGAGGGAAACCGCTGCCGTCGCCCGTTCTCTATCCGGGCTCGATCGAGCGCACGTCGATTGCGGAGGCCGACGAAGAAAAAGGCTACCTGATCGTCGAGTGTTCCCAAGACGACCAAGGCGGGAACGTCACCTGGGAATTCCGGCCGTTACCGGCCCGCCCTCTCGTCAGGCATGACCTCGTCCTTGAAGGACAGAGCGGCGCCGAGGTGGAATCGCTCATCCGGACACTGGTGGCTGACGCGCCCGATGACGCGGTGCTGACCATCCGCGTGACGGGGCCCATCACCGAATCGGTGTCGGAAGTGCTGTCCGCGGCGTTCCTTCGCTCCCTGACACCCACGAGCATGAACCTGGACCTGAGGCTGGCCGACAGGTCGCCTGTTGTGGAACGATCGAACGCGGCGCGACAGGACGAGGAATGGCTCGAGCTCGGGTTGTAGGCGAA
>CBIHMX010000220.1:0-5163 GCA_966211115.1 uncultured Gemmatimonadaceae bacterium
GCCCGATCGGCGGATTCCAGATCCAGCAGCAGCGGCTCGCCGAAATGCTCACCGGGATCGTGCAGGGACAGCTCCTCACGCTGCACCTCGGCCGGATGAAAGACGCCGGCAGCATGACGCCGCAGCAGGTATCGCTGGCCAAGCGGAGCAACGTGTCGATGGCGACCGACGTCGCCCGGGAGGCGCGCCGGTTGTTAGGCGCCGTGGGCGTGCTGGCCGAGTACGCCGCGATGCGGCACATGGCGAACCTGGAGAGCGTCTACACGTACGAGGGGACACACGACGTGCATTCACTCGTACTGGGACAGGCGATTACCGGCATCAGCGCCTTCAACTGAAAACCGGGGACAGACCACCATTTTCAGGAAACCGTAGTCTGTCCCTGTTTTCAGGGCTCGTCGGACGGTTGCTGGTGTTTCAGGGTTACACAGGTTCCTTCTCATGAAACACACGGCGATTCTGGCGATCATTCTGGTTGTGACACCAGTGCAGGCCCAAAACGCTCCGCAGCGGTGCGGGGTGGGTATTCCGGCGTCGGAACAGAAGGGATACGTGCCGCTCCCAAGCGGCGACGTCTTCTGTCCGCTCATTGCCGACCCGAAATCGTCACGCACGTTTGCCAGCTATCAGCGGCACGAGTCCGGAGAAGGCCTTGTCGACGAACAGCTCGACATCGCGTCAGTGGGCATCGGCGACGTGTTCGGGCTTGGCCGTTGGAACGGCTCCATGCCAGGGGATGGAGTGCAACTGTCGGTGACTGCCGGCGTCTTCGCGCAGTTCGATCTCACCACGTCGTCGTACGATTTGTTGAACGCGGACTACGTCGTTGGCCTGCCGCTCACGATTCGCCGAGGCGGATTCTCGACCCGCCTCCGGATTTACCATCAGAGCTCGCACCTGGGCGACGAATACCTGCTGCGCGAACCACCCGACCGCCGAGATCGCGAGAACCTCAGCTTCGAGGCGCTCGAATTGATCCTTTCCGTGGATGGCGGCCCCCTTCGGCTGTACGGCGGCGGCGAATACCTGTTCAACAAGGAGCCCCAGGATCTCGGCGTCTACGTGGCCCACGGCGGCATCGAGCTGCGCCCGGCAACGCGGATCATCCCCATGGGTGCGTTAGGCGGCTTTCGGTTCGTGGGTGCGGCCGACCTCAAGTCGTCGGAGGAGCAGGAGTGGAAGCCGGCCGTCAGTGCGCGTGCCGGCCTCGAATACGATCGGTCCGGGGACGATGCCACGGCCCGGCGCTGGGGGCTGTTCGGAGAGTTCTATTCCGGTCCGTCGCCCTATGGCCAGTTCTTCCGGGAAAACGTCCGATTGATTGGGGTGGGTTTGCACCTGGGCTTCTAGTTGAGGGCGATGCACACGGACAGGGCGGAACGCGGACGGCGCTGGTAATGCAGATTAACGCCGTGAACATGCGACGAGGGCCTCAAAGCGTCGCTCATTCCCACACTCCTGAGCAGCGGCCCTCGTCGCATCTTCAACAGCGTTCGTCAGTGTCTTCAGTGCGTTATGTGTTCCGCCTTACCCGTGCCTATCGTTCTTCCAAGAAGTGCGCCAATCGTGACGAGATAAACGATCACTATCAATATCGGTATAACGACAAATCGTCGTTCAGGGAACGCATACCATGTGACAAGGCAGAGCAATGTTCGGGCGACAGCATGAAACGTTCCTACCCAATGCTGAATGATCCATCCGAACGGCAACCACATGAGACCCGCCAGAATCCCGACGGTCAGCGGCAGTGAAGTCGGATCCTGCTGAAAAAACGGAATGGCAATAGCGAAGACGAGCCACGCCATCACCACCGTGCGCATGAAAAGCGCATCGAACGGGTTCCCCGGCCGCTTCTTACCCAGCAGGTCTTCACCGGTGAAACGCGCCACGACGAGGCCGAGCGAAAAAATCGTCCCGGTGCCGATGAATAACGCCCATGCCGCCTGATGCACCGGCAGCAGCAGGCCGGCCACGCCGATCGCGGCCCAGGCGATCATGCCGGCGACAGGCATCGCCAGGAACGGACTGCTCTTGAAATACTCCCGTTGAGTTTCGAGGCCTGAGACGGTCATTGGATCCATGCGTAGACATACGAGGCAGGCCGGCACGTAGATTCATCGGTGATGTCCCGCGTACTCCTCATGCTGCTTCTCGCCGGTTGTATATCGGCACAACGTGGCCGCACTGATCCAATCGTGATCGGGACGTTCGTCGACGATTACAACGCCACGCACACGGTAAACCAACACGAATGGCGCCACGGGTCGCGCTCGCGATACCGCATCGTCAAGTGGAACGTGGACCGACAGTACTTCATCGCGCAGAATGATTCCGCCAATCCGGGTGATCCCGGACTGTGGAGCCGTGTCGACTGGATCGAGCTGGACGGGATGCGACCATGGACCTGGGCCTATTGCATGAGCGCCTACAAGGCGCCGACGGCTGATTCAGCGGAGGCGACGCGGGTCGTGAACCGGGCAACTCCGCGTACAGGGTGCAACGGCTTTCCATTTACGCGGATGAAAGCGACGTCGTAGACTGTCCTGCTGTGTGGTCGCCCATGGTCCGTATGAGGCCGCTTACACACAAACGGGCGATCCATGCCCTGCTTGCCGAGTATCATTGAGATTCGAGTGGAGTCCCACTGGAGGAGACCCATGCACAGGTACGTGAGATTCGTCGTTCCCATGCTCGTCGCGGCCGTCATCGTTCCGGGTCGTGTCACAGCACAAGGCGTGGACCCGCGGCCAGCCAACGGCGCGAACCAGAAGCCTGCGTTTGCCGGCCAGACCGATGCGCCGGAACAGAAACTGGACGTCAACTTCGAGGTCGTGACCGTCGCCGACAACATCAACACCGGGTGGTCGGTGGCCTTCCTGCCTGACGGGAAAATGCTGGTCACGGAACGAGGCGGGAACCTGCTCGTGATCGGCGCCGATGGCGCCAAGTCACCGCCGGTGACCGGTCTGCCGCCCGTCGATGCCCGAGGCCAGGGTGGACTGCTTGACGTCGCGCTCGACCCGGACTTTGCGACCAACAGCGTGATCTACTGGAGTTTCGCGGAGCCGCAGGAAGGCGGCGCGAATAACACCGCCGTCGCCCGGGGCACGTTCGTTGATGGCGCCGAGCCGCGCGTGGAAGATGTGCGCGTCATCTACCATCAGGTGCCGGCGATGGAGTCGCGCGCGCACTTCGGCAGCCGGCTCGTCTTCGGCCGCGACAAGACGTTGTACGTGACGCAGGGCGACCGGTCGATCACGCCGGGGCGCATGCAGGCGCAGAACATGGACGTCCTCATCGGCAAGATCGTTCGCATCAATCGCGACGGCACGATTCCGTCCGACAATCCGTTCGTCGGCCGACAGGGCGTCAAGCCGGAGATCTGGTCGATCGGTCATCGGAACGCGCAGGCGGCGGCACTGCATCCGACGACGGGCGAACTCTGGGCCATCGAGCACGGCACGCGCGGTGGCGACGAAATCAACATCGCGCGTAAGGGAAAGGATTACGGCTGGCCGACGATCGCGTACGGCATCGAATATCGCGGCGGCCCGATCACGGGCGGGATCACCGCAAAGGAAGGGATGGAGCAGCCACTGTACTACTGGGATCCGGTCATTGGACCGAGCGGCATGGCCTTCTACACGGCCGACCTGTTCCCGGAATGGAAGGGGAGCCTGTTCGTCGGCGGTCACGCGACATACGACTTGGTGCGGCTATCGGTCGATGGCGAAAAGATCGTTGGTGAAGAACGGCTGCTGAAGGACCTGGAGCCACGTCCGCACGTTCGCGATGTGCGTCAGGGCCCTGATGGTGCGCTCTATGTGCTGACCGACAGCACGTCAGGGAAGCTGCTGAAGCTCGTGCCGCGCCGGTGAGGGCGACGAGCCAAAGAGCAGAAAGCGCCGGGCCTCGAGCGAGGTCCCGGCGCTTTGTTAATCGCCAATCGTCAATCGTCAATCGTCAATCGTCAATCGTCAATCGTCAATCACATGCCCTTGGTGCCGGTGAACCGATAGCGCATAACGACGGAATCGGGCGTCGCTGCCAGGTTCATATGGCCCGTCCCGCTAACCTGGTTGCCGCTCACGCGCGCGACCCAGTGGTCGGTCATCATCGTACCGCCCATCGTCGCGTCGGCGTACGGAGCCGAGTTGCCGACGATGCTGTCGCCCTGGATCGTGTACGTGGCCGTGATAGTGTCATTCGGCGCGGTACTGGCAATGAGACGGCACGTTCCAGCCGCGCAGATGTTCGTCCAGTTCGCCACCACCGAGTCCGACCCTTCCGCCATCAGGGTGCCCGTCCACGTGCCGGCGACATCGGCGTCCGTGAGCACAGCGGGAGCCGCCGCAGCGGAGTCTGCCGGGGGAGTCTCTCCTCCCGCACAAGCGATGAGAAACGGAACGACGAGCAGGTAACGGCGCATAGGCTCTCCTCTGGTGATTCGGCGTGGATGCCCGCAGGCGCACGACGATACTGCTGCCCAGCCCGATGGCGCAATGAGTTGGGTCACACGCGTGCATGGTTCAGGGCCGGTTACTGGCCGGGTCCGCCAGGCTTTCGACTGCCACGCACCGTGCCGAGAAGCAGTTGCCAGCACCACTTCGGCATGAATCGAAGCGTCAGTGCGATGACCTTGTAGCCAATCCCGGGGACAACAACCACCGGACGACGGCGTTCCAAAGCCGCCAGCGAGGCGGCCACCACGACATCCGCCTTCATCCACATCCACGACGGAGTGTGCGACATGTCCATCGCGCCGCGGGCATGGAACTCGGTGTGCACGTAGCCGGGGCAAAGCGCCTGCACGTAAACACCAGTGCCACCCAGTTCGAGGGAGAGGCTTTCGATGAAACTGCGCTGCCAGGCCTTCGTCGCGCTGTAATTCACGTTGCCGGGACTCGTCATCCATGACGCAATGGACGAGACGTTGATGATCGCCCCACTGTGGCGGGCCACCATGCCGTCCACGGCCGCGTGCGCGAGTCGATTGGCGGCGAGAACATGAACACGGATCATGGCCTCCTGCTGCTCACGTGACTCGCGGACAAACGATCTTCTGGTGCCGAATCCAGCGTTGTTGACGAGGACGTCTGGTGCGGCATGTTCGATTCGTGCCACCACACGGGACACCTCATCGTCGACCGTCAGGTCGGC
>CBIHMX010000221.1:0-5158 GCA_966211115.1 uncultured Gemmatimonadaceae bacterium
TCGGTCGGACAGGGCGCGCTGCGCGTACGTCACGTCGCTGCTCCAGCGCCAGAAATTGGGCAGCGTCGAGGTGAATGACAGCTGGTGGTCGTTCCGTCGGCGCATCCCGTCCCAGTTCCAGTCGTATTGCGTCCCCACGCTGACCTCATACCGGCGATACCAGGTCGACGGCTGCGTTTCACGCCATCGCAGTCGCGTGTTGAACGACCACGTATCGACCGCACCGTACGATCCCATGTCGTTAGGCTCGAAGCCGGGCGACTGATGCAGGAGATCGAGGTCCCACGTCCAGTGCCGGCCCGCCAGTTTGCTGTGGCCAAGGCCGAACGTCGTACCGCCCAGCGACCGGCGTGACGGATCCACGTCGACGTGATCCGCGTCGGGTCGTTGGAAATAGCGGCGCGTCGAGCGCTGCTGGCGAAGGATGGCCTGCGAGTCGCCCCGAACGCTCGTATATCCCAGCCACGAGTTCACGTCGTACGCGCCGCCGGCCCACCGCCAGCGTCCCTCGAGCAGGCCGGAATACGCCGAACGCGGGAGCAGATTGGCCAGCGGAGTGCCGGGGTCGACATCGCGCTCGACCACCGTGACGATCCCGCCGAAGGTCGATCCGTCTCTCCCGAATTGCTGGCGCGCACTGGCTACGGCGTACGCCGTGCGCGGCGCCACGTCCGCTTCACCGAATTGCGGCGTACCGGTCGAATCGAAGGTTTGCGCGACTTCGCGATCCGTCATGGCCGCCAGCGCGGCAACAGCGAGGCCGGATGACAGCCGGCCGGTCAGCTTGGCGGCGCCGAGTATCGTGGAATTGGCGAGTTGCTGTACGTAATCCGCGTCGGCGCTGCCGGGTGGTGCGGCGCCGATTCGTCGGGAGTAGAACAGGCCGCGCTGGTTGAGGAGATCCGCACCCTCGAGGAAGAACGGCCGGCGTTCATCGAAGAAGATCTCGTACGCCGAAAGGTTGACGACGGCCGGATCGCCCTCGACCTGCCCGAAATCGGGGTTGAGGGTGACATCGAGCGTCAGGTTTGGTCCCAGTCCGACCTTGAGATCGCCACCGATGCGCGCCGCGTTCGTGTACGAGTCCTGAAATGGGTCGGACGGGTCGGTGACGGCGGCAATCCTGGAATCGGCCGACACATACGGGAGCAGCTCGACCCGGCGCGGCGGACGAACGGCGCGGATGCCGGTGAGCACGCCCATGCGCGACGACCATCCAACCTCAGTGCGCCTGACGAGTGCCCAGTAGCTCTGCTCGTTGCGAGCGGGGACGCGGCGCACGACGTTGACGCCCCATTCCTGCATGTCTGCCGGTGAGAACCGGAGCTGGTTGAATGGAATCCGGATCTCCGCGGACCACCCGACTGAATCGATCTCGGTGGCGGCCTCCCAGACCGGATTCCAGTCGCTATCGCGGTCACTTTCCGAGTCAGTCGCGTGGTAGTAGTCGATCCGCACCCCGGCGGGCGTCACCGCAAACGTGTATGCTGTCCGCCGGTCGCGATACGTGTCGAGCGAGACCACGATCTGCTCCGAGCTTCCCTCGACGTCGCGCCGCGTGACGAGCGCGCGGATGGACCCGGGATCGCGACTGAACATGCGCGCGCCGATGTACAGTGCATCGTCGTCGTACGCAAAACGCACCTCGGTACCATCGATCGCCGGCGCACCTTCGTCGGGCTCCCGCTGCGTCAGATTCGTAACTGCGTTCGCGGTTTGCCACACCGGTTCTGTCAGCCGGCCGTCGAGACGTGGAGCGTCGGCGATTCGAATGGCCTGCGCCGATTGCGCCCCGGCGTCCGCGAGGGCGATCCCGACACACACGGCCACCACCACTCCGCGTATGCACACATGGAACGGTCGTCTTCCATATTTCAATTCAGGGCTCCACATGCCCGCAAAGTGGCGTCTGAACCGCTTTCCAGCTACGGACGACCTCGCCGCACACGTTGGACCCATGAGGTAACGTCTGCATCGATGCGGGTTATGATTGCGTGAACCGCAGCGGGGAGCGCGATGAACGGCACGGGCATGACGCAGAAGACAAACGCGAATCGCGAAACCCGGGCTCCAACCCCACCACCGACCCGGCCCATGCCGACGCGGTCGTGGTTCCTCTTCCTGATCATCCTGGCAGCGAACTACCTGCTGATCCGGAGCATCTTCCCGCGACAGAAACCGGCGACGGTTCCCTACACGCTGTTCAAGGAAGAAGTCGTGAAGAAGAACGTCGCGCGCATCTACAGCCGCGGCGAGCGAATCACGGGACGGTTCATACAGACGGTCACGTATCCGACGGCTCCGGACACGGTCAGGCGCCTGACGCCGCAGCCCGTCACCACCTTCTCGACAACAGTCCCTGTCTTCGTGGACCCCGGTCTCGAAGCGTTGCTCATCGCCAACGGTGTCGAAATCAGCGCCGAGCCTATCGAGACGGGGAATACGTGGACGAGCGTGTTGCTGAGCTTTCTGCCGGCGCTCCTTCTCATTGGGATGTACGTCTGGGTATTCCGCCGCATGTCGGCCCAGGGCGGACTCGGAGGCGCCAGCGTCTTCGGACTCGGCAAGAGCACGGCGCGACGCTTTGACACGGAAAAGGACAAGGCGGTCACCTTCGACGATGTCGCCGGGATCGACGAGGCCGAGAACGAGCTGGTGGAGGTCGTCGACTTCCTCAAGGATCCGCAGAAGTACACGAGGCTGGGCGGCACCGCGCCGAAGGGCATCCTGCTGGTTGGCCCACCGGGGACGGGCAAGACGCTGCTCGCGCGCGCGGTCGCCGGCGAGGCCGGCGTGCCATTTTTCTCGATGAGTGGTTCGGAATTCATCGAGATGATCGTGGGGGTCGGCGCCGCGCGGGTCCGCGACCTCTTCAAGCAGGCACGGGAACAGGCGCCGGCCATCATCTTCATCGACGAACTGGACTCGATCGGCCGGGCGCGGGGCATGGTGGCGTTAGGCGGCTCGAGCGAGCAGGAACAGACGCTGAACCAGATCCTGGCCGAGATGGATGGATTCACCGGACGTGAAGGGATCATTGTCCTGGCGGCAACCAACCAGCCCGACGTGCTCGATCGCGCGCTGCTCCGTCCCGGTCGCTTCGACCGGCGGGTGATCGTGAATCTCCCCGACCGCAACGGACGCGAAGCCATCCTGAAGGTGCACACGCGGCGCATTCCGCTCGCGGTCGACGTCAGGCTGGGAGAGATCGCGGCCGCGACACCGGGCCTGGCCGGCGCCGACCTGCGCAACCTGGTGAACGAGGCGGCGCTGCTGGCGGCGCGCCGCAACCAGAACGACGTCCGGCACAAGGATTTCCTCGATGCGCTCGAGAAGATCGTCCTCGGCCCGGAGCGGGCCATCCTGCTCAGCCACGCCGACCGGGAGCGGATCGCCTATCACGAGGGCGGACATGCGATCCTCGGGCTGGTCGTGCCGGGGGCGGACCCTGTGCATCGCGTGTCGATCGTCCCGCGAGGGATGGCGTTAGGCGTCACATACCAGCGGCCCGAGGCCGATCGCTATAACTACCCGGAGGCGTACCTCCGTGCGCGCATCATCGGCATGCTGGGCGGCCGCGCTGCCGAGGAACTCGTGTTCGGGACGAGGACGACCGGCGCCGAAAATGATATCGAACAGGCGACACACCTGGCGCGCAACATGGTGACGCGCTGGGGAATGAGCGACGCGTTAGGTATGGTGCAGCTGGCGCCGAAGGAGAACCCGTTCCTTGGCGGCCTGCCCGCCGGCACGGATCGGTCCGGCATCAGCGAAGAGACCGCGCGCATGGTCGACGCCGAGGTTCGTCGCATCATCGGTGAATGCCATGACGAGGCGAAACGGCTTCTCGCCGCCCACCGGGGGCAACTGGATGCGCTGGCGTCCGCACTGCTGGAGCGCGAAACACTCGAGGACCAGGAGATTCTCGACGTGACGGGCCTGCCGCCTGCACCGAAGCTGGAGCAACGTACCGATGGCGTCGCGGCGAGCCTGAGCCCGAAGCCATCACGGCGTATTTCACGCGAACGTTCGCCGACTTGAATGCCATGGAGCAGCACGCAGCCGACTTCTACCAGCCAGGGGACTAACATGAGCTCAGCCTTCGCCCGCATGATTCGCACGGGACTCGTGCTCGGAGTGGCCGCCGTAGCCCTGACGGGCTGCTCGCGCACCATCCGGATCCGCGACCTGCTCGACCGGCCGCAGGAATACAACGGCAAGACGGTCAAGGTCGAGGGCACCGTGACGCAGAGCGCCGGCGTACTCGGCACCGGCGCGTTCGAGATCGATGACGGCTCCGGAAAGATCTATGTGATTGCCAGGGGCCAGGGCGTCCCGCGCGAGGGCGCCAAGGCGAAGGCCGAGGGGCGGTTCGAGTCGGTGTTCAGCTTTCTCGGCCGGACCATGGCCGCCAT
Organism: uncultured Gemmatimonadaceae bacterium; assembly: GCA_966211115.1. Classification (GTDB taxonomy): domain Bacteria; phylum Gemmatimonadota; class Gemmatimonadetes; order Gemmatimonadales; family Gemmatimonadaceae; genus JABWBJ01. The sequence continues at coordinate 4,416 of CBIHMX010000221.1, forward strand.
CGTCCAGAGCCCCTGAGGTCCGCTGCCGCTTGACAGTTACGGCCAGGGCGCCGAATATGTAGTTATCGACATATGCAGTTGACTACCTGTTCGCGCCTGGTGCCATGCCCAACGCCCTGCTTTCCGGTGCGCTCGACCTGCTGGTCCTGCGTACGCTGACTCTCGGTTCCTCGCACGGTTACGCTATCGCCCGGCACATCGAGCGCCTGTCGGAGGACGTGCTCAAAGTCGAGCAGGGGTCGCTGTATCCGGCCCTCGATCGCCTGCTGCGGCAGGGCTGGGTGACGGCGAAGTGGGCCGATACGCCGACCGGCCGAAGGGCGCGCTACTACACCATCACGAAGTCGGGTCGGAAGCAACTCGCCGAGCGCGAGGCCGAGCACGAGCGCGTGTCGCTGGGCATCGCCAGGGTGCTGGGGAAGGCCTGATGTCGTGGCTGGATGCAGCGAGGCATCGCTTCCGGACGCTGTTCGATCGCGGGGGACTCGAGCGCGAGATGCGCGACGAGATCCGGTTTCACCTGGAACAGCATGCACGGCACGAGCGGCTGGGCGATAGCGACGCGAGCCGGCGGCGCTTCGGCAATGTCGGCATGATCACCGAGGACCGGCGCCGGGCGTCAGGCCTGTCGGGCATCGACCGGATCCTGCAGGACGCGCGGTATGCCGGCCGGCAGCTCGTCCGCGCGCCGGGATTCACCGTGGCCGTCGTACTGACGCTGGCGTTAGGCATCGGCGCGAACG
>CBIHMX010000222.1:0-5118 GCA_966211115.1 uncultured Gemmatimonadaceae bacterium
GGGGCGCTGCTCGATGTGCGCGATACGCCGTTCCAGCATGCGCTCGTGGAGGCCGCCGGCGGCGGCATCGGACAGCGTGGCGAGCCAGAGCCGGCAACGGCCAATCCGGGAATCGCAGTCGCGCAGGACTCGCGCGAACGTTGCGCACATTTCCTCGCCATACTCCCGGCGAAAGGCGCGCGGATAGCAACGCAACAACAACCGGTAGACCCGCAACTCCGCGTTCATGCGAGGCGGGGACGCTTCCCCAGTGCCGCGAGCCTCGCCGAGCGAACGAGGCGTGACATGCGCTCGATCTCTGCGACGCGAACGGCCGCGCCGAGTGCGGTCAGTCTGTAGTATCGCCGCCGCGCGTCGTCCCGGTCCGTGCTCGGTGGCGCCGACGTCTCGACGATGAGCCCATCGCCGAGTAGACGCTTGAGGGACCGGTACAGGGCGCCGGTCTGGAGGATGACCTCGCCATCAGACCGCGCCTCCACGTCACGGATGATGACATATCCATGTGCCGGTCCGTCGCCGAGCGCGAGGAGTATGAACAGGACGTCAGGCTTGAGCGGGAGGAAAGATTCGGGCTTTGGCGCCATGGTTCGGTCGCGGGGAAGAGGTCACTATATCTATAGACACCCTGTCCATAGTTAGCGTTGCCGCATCGATGGCGGATAGCCCTCTGCCCATCCACGACACCCGCCGCCGGCGGTCACGCTCCACGCGGTCGCGCCGAAGGAACAGCTCGTTAGTCGGGATACGCCAGCAGCACGTCGATCAACGCTTCGAGCCTCTGTCCGCCGAACGGGCGCAACAGCGTGACAATGCGGCGGTTGGACCCCGTATCCGATGGGAAGTCGTCGGCGATGACCACGGCACGCACATTCACGACGGTACGCAGTACGGCCGCATCGTGGGCATCGACGATCAGCAGTTGTGGCCGGTGGAGCGCGGCGAGTTGCTCCGCCATTGCCGTCGGCGCCTCCAGGAGCTCGAGATCGACGCGGTCACGCAGGCATTCCCGCACGTACTGCCTGACGTCCAGGTCCTCGATGATAACGAGAACGGTGTGTTGCAGAACCTGATCTCCCATGGCCGGTTCAGGCAACGCTACCGGTTGATCGTTCGCCAGGAGTTCGACCTCGAGCCGCACGCGCGCCGAGGGTGACGGCGCGCGATCTTCACGATCGCGCGCCGGATCATCCTCTCGGATCGGCGGTTGCACGGGCCGGGAACGACAAGCGGTCAGTTACAGATGGCGTTCCGGCCTTTCGTGCATCCCAGATACACTTCCTGCACCCCGGACGGGTGGTCCTCGATACGAAATACGGCGTACGGCGTCCCGTCGACCCTCTTGATCAGCCACACGTGACCGATCCAGGTCAGTTGCTCGTTGGACCACCCAGGCTGCAGCGTCTCGTACAACACCTGCACGCCGGTGGGTCTGACCCAGTACATCTCGAGAACCTCGCACGTCGCGTTTGTGAACTTGACGTTCACTTCGACGACCCCCACGGTCGATACCGGCAGCGGCTCGAGCGGCAAGGCCTGCAACTGCACCGATCGCGAAGGACGCGGTGTCGGCTTCGGGCATTGCGACTGGCCCATGCCCAGACCAGCGCCCTGGCCGATCATGGGTCGCGTAAGGGCATTGGGACCGGTCGGAGCTTCTGTTCCGGCGCACGCGCCCACTGTGACAGCGGCGGCGAACAGGGAGACTGCGGCGAGTCTTTTCATGATGGCGTCTCTCGAAGAGGTTGCGGTGATGGTGGCGTGGCGACAGTACCGGCCGAACGCTCCTCGACGGATCACCCTCGTTGCTGCCAGGGGTAACCCACGTTGCTATCTGCTCATTTCACTGGCATTTGGGGCAACCGGGAACGCCCCAGGGTCAAGCGGTCGTCGAATGTCCTGACCGCTGCTCACGGTACGCGGCAGGCGTGGCGCCATAGGCCTCCACGAAACAGCGCCGGAAATACGACACGCTGTTGAACCCCACGGCATAGGCAACATCGGCGACGGTGCCCGATCGAGCCTCGAGGTGCCGGGCGGCGGCGGCGAGTCGCATGCGCCGGATCAGGTCGGACGGCGCGTCGCCAAACAACTCCCGCGTGCGCCGGAACAGGCGGCTGCGTTCGACTCCTGCCTCGCGCGACAACGCCGTGACGTCGAAGTCGGAGTCGGACATGCGATGCTCGATGATCGCGATCACCTTCTCCCTGAACGACCGGTCGGCGGGCGACAAACGATCAGCCGGCGACGGCTCATCGACGGGCGGCGGAGCCGTCTCCATGGCACGCGGATCACTCGCCAGCCGCGCGCGAAGCCGGCGGCGCGCTTCAATGATGTTTCTGACCCGCGCTTCGAGCTCGCGCATCTCGAATGGCTTGACGATGTAATCATCCGCTCCACCTTCGAGCCCGGACAGCCGTTGTTCCCCTTCGGCCTGCGCGGTCAGGAGGATCACCGGCACGAAATCCGTCTCGGGGCTGGACCGAAGGGCGCGCAGAAGCGCACGTCCATCGGTTCCCGGCATCATGACGTCGGAAATGACGAGATCCGGCAGGTGCCGTTGCGCCAGCATGATGCCATCCGCGCCGTCGCTTCCCTCGATCACGCGAAACGTCGGGGCGAAGTGATCGCGCACGTACGCACGAAGGTCGGCGCTGTCGTCCACGACCAGCAGCGTTGGCACGTCATCGCTCGCGGCGCCTCCGTCGCCGTTTTCGTCGTCGCCGTTCGCCGGCTCCAGCGCTTCAACGGCCGCCTGGCTCGCTGGATGCCGACTCGACGGTCCGGACTCTGACGGCGCCACGCTCGGCGTGAGTCGCGGAAGCGTGACGCTGAACCTGGTGCCGTCCTCGCTGCTCACGACCGCAATGCGGCCGCGCTGGAGCTCGACGAGTTCCTTCACGAGAGAAAGCCCGATGCCGGTGCCCGGCTGCGCGCGTGAACGCGACTCATCCACCTGGTAGAAGCGCTCGAACACGTGTGCGAGTTGGTCGGCCGGTATACCGGGCCCGGTGTCGCGGACCTCGAGCGTGATCGTGTCCTCATCCTGCCGCAACCCGACACCGATCGATCCTCCCGAAGGCGTGAACTTGATCGCGTTCGACAGGAGATTCGTGAGAATCTTTTCGAACGCATCCGGATCGAGTGCGACCGAAAGACTTTCTGGAGCCTCGAGTTCCAGCGTGATGGAGCGTTGCTCGGCGACCACCAGAAACGCGGAGGTAATGCCGCGCGTCATCGCGCCGAGATCGAGCGGACGCGGGGACAACGTCATCTCGCCGGCTTCCAGCTTGGCGACGTCGAGGATCTGGTTGACGAGGCGCAGCAGGCGTTGCGCGTTCCGCATCGCGATGTCGAGCCAGCGGCGCACCTGCGGATCGGCGCCGACGCGCGCGCGAACGTCCTGCAATGGCCCGATGGTGAGCGTCAACGGCGTGCGGAGCTCGTGCGATACGTTTGCGAAGAATCGCGTCTTCGCCTCGTCGAGTGCCGCCAGCTTCACGTTCTGTTCGGCGAGCTGGTGTTCGCGCGCCCGCAGTGCGACCGTCCGCTCGTTCACGACGCGCTCGAGGTCCGCCGCCCGCAGGTGCAGGCGCGCGACTCGCCATCGGAACGCGGCGGCCAACAGCGCGCCTAACGCCACGAGCAACGTCAACCGGAAGAGCGGCGTTTCCCGGAACCGCGGCACCACGTAGAGGGATAGCGCCGCGCCAGGATCATGCCACCCGCCGTCCGCCGTGCTCGACTCGACGCGGAATGTGTAGCGGCCGGGCGGGACTTTCGTGTAGAACGCCGTCCGGCGATTGCCGGCGTCCACCCAGTCCGCATCGTAGGGCTCGAGCCGATAGCGGAACCGCACGTTATGCGGTTCGAGGAACGTGAGCGCGGTATACTCGATCTGCACGTCACGTTCATCGACGCCGAGCGTGATCGGTTCGCCGTGCGCTGATCGATGCTGGTCTTTCGCGACGACCTGCTCCACCACCACCGGTGGCACCAGTCGGTCACCGCCGGCTCGCGCCGGATCGACGACGACCACGCCATCCTGCGTCGGAAACCACAGTCGTCCATCCTTCCCCTTCGCCCCCGCGGGATAGACGCCGCCGTTCGCTTCGCGGTTGCGCATGCCATCGCGCTCGGTGTACCCGGTCGAGTGAACACGCTCGAGCTGCCCGCTGGCGAACGCGCCAAGCTCCGCGCGCGATACCCAGAAGATCCCGCGATTCGTGCTCATCCAGAGCCGCCCGGCCTCATCCTCGAGGATCTGGTGAATGACGTCATCGAAGAGTCCGTCCTTCGTCCCGACATGGGCGATGCGGCGGTCGCCGCCCGCGCTTCCCCAGGCACGCGGATCGAGACGCGCCAGCCCGCGCCCTTCGGTTCCGATCCAGAGCCATCCGTCCGCGTCCTCGTGCAGCGACCTGACGAGATCACTCGGCAAACCGTCGGCCGACGTGATCGCGGTAAAGCGCTCGTTCTGGTATCGAACCAGTCCACCGCCGTTCGTGCCCATCCAGACCGCACCGTCGCGTGTGCTCGCGAACGTGCGGACCTGGGCGCGCGGCGCACCGCCTGACGAGTCGAATGAGGTCCAGCGCTGTCCGTCGAAGCGGAACAGTCCCACGCCCGACGCCGCCCAGATGCCACCGGCGGCGTCCGCGTGAAGCGCGAACACCGTGCGCAGCTCGCGCCCGGGCGGGCCTGCATAGCGACAGGTCATCGTCGCCGTCACACACGCGTCGACGAAAAAGCGCCCGCCGATCCACATCTCACCCGGACGGGCTTCCAGGAACGAGTTGACCCGCGGCATGACACGGGGCGCGCTGAACGATTCGACGCGACCGGTGGCCGGATCGATCCGGCTCACGCCCTTGCCCGCCGTACCAACCCACACGCGCCCCTCGCGATCGACGTACGTCGGATACACGTTGCGATCCGCCACACCTTCCTCGGCACTGTACGCGGTGAACAGCGCCGGCTTGAGGCGATGCAGCCCGGCGGCATGAGTGCCTAACCAGAGGCTCCCCTCGCGGTCGGCGAGCACCGTCGTGATCGTGTACGGCGGGAGCAGGCCGCCGGCCGCCGGCACCGGCGCCGCGAGCGCAAAGGCCTGCACACCAT
>CBIHMX010000223.1:0-5111 GCA_966211115.1 uncultured Gemmatimonadaceae bacterium
CCCCAGGTCATCAGCCCTAGCGTCCCCGTACTGGCCCTCCTGCTGGGCGCCCTGTTTGCGCCATCCGCCTCCAATGCGCAATCGGCGCCGGCGCCCTTCGACCGCCTGCCCTTCCGGTCCATCGGCCCCGCCGTACATGGCGGCCGCCTCCACGACGTCGAGGCACTGCCTGACGACGCGGCGACCGTGTATGTCGTCGGCGCCAGCAGCGGCGTCTGGAAGTCGACCAACCGCGGTATTACCTGGACGCCGCTCACCAACGACCTCCCGGTCAGCACCGGCGGCGACATCGCGATCTACCCGGGGAACCCGAACATCCTCTGGCTCGGCACCGGCGAGCAGAACAACCGCCAGAGCTCCTCGTGGGGCAACGGCATGTACAAGTCCATGGATGCCGGCAAGACCTGGACACACATCGGCCTCGAGAACACGGCGTCGATCGCCAAGGTCCGCCTCCACCCGGGCGACCAGAACGTCGCTTACGTGGCCGCCGGCGGAAACCTCTGGAAGCCTAACGTCGACCGCGGCGTGTACAAGACGACCGACGGCGGCCGCACGTGGACGAAGTCGCTGTACGTGGACTCGCTCACCGGCGCGACCGACCTGGTGATGGATCCGAGCGATCCCAATACGCTCTATGCGGCGATGTACCAGCACCTGCGCCAGCCGTGGGGCTACAACGGCGGCGGTCCGGGGAGCGCGATCTACAAGACCACCGACGGTGGCGCCACCTGGAAGCAGCTCACCAACGGCATCCCGGAAGGGGACAAGGGCCGCATCGGCCTCGCCATCGCGCACACGTATCCGCGGATGCTGCTGGCGACGATCGAGCATCCGACCGGGAGCGGCACCTATCGCACCGAGGACGGCGGCGAAACATGGACGCGGGCGAACACGACCAACCCGCGGCCGATGTACTACAGCAAGATCTACATCGACCCGACCAACGAACGACGGGCCTACATCCTGGGCGTCGAGGTGTATCGCAGCGACGACGGCGGCCGGAACTTCCGGCTCCTGCCCAACTCTCCGGCATACGACGTCGGCCTCAAGACCGACCATCACGCGCTCTGGATCGACCCGAAGGACCCGAAGTGGCTCTACCTCGCGGGCGACGGCGGCCTGCACGTCTCGTCGGACATGGGCGAGAACTGGCGCCGGGTGAATAACTTCGCCATCGGCCAGTTCTATGGCATCGGGGTCGACAACCGCGACCCGTACTGGATCTACGGCGGCCTCCAGGACAACCACTCCTACGGCGGCCCGAGCGCAACCCGCCACTGGTTAGGCATCGTGAACACCGACTGGCGCCAGATCGGCTTCAGCGACGGCGCGCACCAGCAGCCGGATCCGTTCGTGCCACGCTGGATTTATTCCTCCAGCACCGGCATGAACCTCACGAGGGTCGACATCGAGACCGGCGACCGCCTCAGCATTCGTCCGTCACTGGCCCCGGGTGACACCGGCGAGGTGCGGTTCGACTGGATCTCGCCATTGGTCGCCTCGCGGCACACCAAGGGCACGCTGTACGTCGGCGCCAACCGGCTGTTCATCTCGAAGGACCATGGCGAATCATGGACGTCTACGAAGGACCTGACGCACCAGGTGGATCGTGACACGCTCCGCATCGCCGGAGTGCTGGGCACGGAAATTCGCATCTCGCGCAATGACGGCGAGTCGAACTACAGCGAGCTGACGACGATTTCCGAGTCGCCGGTGAATGCGCAGGTGCTGTGGGTGGGCGCCGACGACGGCGCGCTGCAGGTTTCGCAGAACGGCGGCAACACCTGGACCGACGTCTCCGGCAACGTGACTGGCGTTCCGCCCCTCACGTTCGTCAGCCGCGTGGTCGCGTCGTCGGCATCACCGGGCACGGCATGGGTGTCGTACGATGGACACCGTTCGGGACATTTCGAGCCATACATCTACCGCACGACGGACTTCGGTCGGACCTGGACCAAGCTGACCAATGGCATCCCATCGGGCGATGTGGTCCGCACGGTCCACGAGTATCCCGGCAAGCCTGACGTGGCCTTCGCCGGCACGGAACGGGCGCTGTACTACACGATCAACGGCGGCCAGAACTGGACGAGGTTCAAGTCGAACCTCCCGACCGTTCCCACATATGACATCCTGATCCATCCGCGAACGAAGGACCTCATCCTTGCGACGCACGGCCGCAGCCTCTGGATCCTCGACGACGCGTCGCCCATCGCGGCCTGGTCGGCGGCGATTGCGGCGAAGCCGGCGCACATCTTCCCGACGCGGCCCGTGACGCAGCACCTCTTCTGGGAGGATTTCTCCAACTGGGCGCAGGGTGAATACGCGGGCGACAACCCGAAGGACGGTGCGCTCATCTCGTACTCGCTGGCTCGGCCGGCGCAGAACGCGACGATCACGATTACCAACGCAGCGGGTCGGGTGGTCCGCACGCTCGAAGCGCCTGGCGAGGCGGGTGCCATCCATCGGATCAACTGGGACCTTCGGCACAACATCCTTACGACGCCCCCCATCACCATGCCGGTCGTCGCCGGTCAGGCCGGTGGTCGTGGTGGCCGGGGAGGCCGAGGGGGACGTGGCGGCGGTGGGGGAATGGCCGGTGGTCGCCCAGACGATCCATATCCCTATGAAGTCCCGCGCTCCCTTGGCGCTCGCGGCGCGTTCGTCTCGCCGGGCACCTACACGATTACCCTGCAGGCTGGCGACGCACGGGCCACCGAAACGGTCCGGGTTCTGGCTGACCCGCAACTCGAGCTCACGGTCGCGCAGCACAAGGAGCGCGAGGACTTCCAGCTGCAGATGGTCGACATGCTGACCGAGGTCTCGCAGCTGTCCCAGCAACTGGCGACGCTCCGCCGCGACCTGACGGCGCGAAACGATTCGGCACGGCTCGCACGCCTAACGAACGTCGAGCGGGCGTTCGTGACGGACCTGGCCCCTTCGCTGGGACAGATCAACCAGTTGTACGGCAGCTTCAATGGAAACGGCGCTCAGCAGGGGTCGCTGTACCCGCCGACGGCGCCGATGCGGGCCCGGGCACGCGAGATCAGGACCACGGTCGACAGGATAAAACGAGAAGCGGCCGTCGTTTCGCGCCCCTGAGGAAACGGCTGATCCCTTTCTCGCACGATTTACAAGAGGCGCCTCGCGAGGGGCGCCTTTTTGTGTCAGTGTCCAGCCGATCCTGAGTGTCGCACCCATGTCGGGCTGTCACTCCGATTGTCTCAAACCCATCGAGGAGGACCGAAAGATGACCCTGAATGGTCGTACCTTCATCCCCGCATCCGCTCCGCGCCCGGCCCAGGCTACGCAGCCTGCCCGTGCCGTTGCAGATGCCCGCGTGCCGCTGGTCCTGGCCGGTCGCGATGAGCGCTCGGTTTCGGCCCAGCCGGCGAAGCCGGTTTCACCGCAGTCCTCGCCGTATCTGGACCGGATCGTGGTTCGCTCTCGCAGCCGTATCCTGTTCCTGGATGTGGCGGAAGTGACGTGGCTCGAAGCATTCGGGAACTACGTGCGCTTCCACACGGTGGGCGAGGTGTACACGGTGCGCGGTACGCTGACGTCGTTCGAGAAGGAACTCGATCCGGCGCGCTTTGTCCGGATTCACCGTTCCATGATCGTGAACCGCGACGTGATCCGCGAGCTGCACTCGCGGCGCACGGGTGATTTCACGCTCGTCACGAGCGGCGGCGAACAGTTGACGCTGTCGCGGAATTTCCGGTCGAAGGTTCCGGAACTGCGGCGCCGGCTCGCATCGTAACAGGCACCGAAGAAACGAAAGCCCCCGGTTACCCGGGGGCTTTTCGTTTTTTGCAAATGAGGTCAATGAGCTCGGACTCGATTGGCCAAACTGACGGGACCCTTCGAGTTGAATCATGCTCAATCGAGTGTGACCCCATTGACTGACCCCATAGGCCAATCGAGTCTGACCCCATTCACCATCGGTCCGTAGCTTTCCGCGCATGGAGCACATTCCGGTCCTGCGGGACCTCGTCGTCCTGGTTGCCGTCGCCATACCCGCGGTGCTGCTCGCACACCGCCTCAACATTCCAACGCTGGTCGGGTTCCTCTTTACCGGCATCGTGATCGGCCCGCACGCACTCGGGTTCGTCCGCGACACCGAGTCCGTGACCCAGATGGCCGAAATCGGTTCGGTGCTGCTGCTCTTCGCCGTCGGGCTCGAGTTGTCGCTGTCACGGATCGTGAAGATGGGCCGCTACGTCATCCAGGGCGGCATGATCCAGATGCTCGGCACCATCGGCATCGTGGCGTCGGTGGCCGTCATCGCCGGCCTTCCCGTGAACAGTGCCGTGCTGTGGGGCGCGCTGATCGCCCTATCGTCCACCGCGATCATCCTCAAGATCTACGCCGACCGCGGCGAGCTCGATTCCGTGCACGGCAAGCTGGTGGTGGCCATCCTGCTCTTCCAGGACCTGTGCGTCGTTCCGTTGATGGTGCTCATGCCGCTGCTGGCCGGAACGCAACAGGGCGCGATGGCGCTGGTTCGCGCCGTGGTGCTCACCGCGGCGGTGACCGGCGCGCTGATCATCGCCGGCCGGTTCATCGTGCCGAGGTTCCTGGCCCGCGTGACGCAGCTCCGGAACGCGGAAATATTCACGTTATGTGTCCTGGCCATCGGACTTGGCTCGGCGTTCCTGACGTCGTATTTCGGGCTGTCGCTGGCGTTAGGCGCATTCCTCGCGGGCCTGATCGTATCGGAGTCGGAATACGGGCTCCAGGCGCTGTCCGACGTCCTGCCGTTTCGCGACGCGTTCAGCGGGATCTTCTTCACGTCGATCGGGATGCTGCTGAACATCCACTTCTTCTTCGATAACGCGCTGCTGGTGCTGGCGGTGGCGTTGGGCGCGATCCTGCTCAAGACGCTTGCCGGATATGGCGTGGTCAGGTTCGTCAGGCGGTCGGCGCGGGCCGGCATCATCTCCGGCCTGGGTCTCGCGCAGGTTGGCGAGTTCTCGTTCGTGCTGGCGAGCGTAGCCTCGGCGGCGGGCCTGCTGGTGGGCAACGAGTACCAGGTATTCCTGGGTGCGGCGATCATGTCGATGCTGGCCGCGCCGTTCCTCGTGCAATCGGCGCCGGACATCGCCGACTGG
>CBIHMX010000224.1:0-5111 GCA_966211115.1 uncultured Gemmatimonadaceae bacterium
ATGGTGTTCGTGGCCGTTGATGACCACGTCCACGTTGCCCTCGTACATGATGTCCCACAATCCGGTCATGCGATATTCGCCCGCGTGGCCGCCCGAGCTGAATCGCGGCCGGTGGAAGTAGGCCACGGTGCATTTCTTCGTGTTGCTCGAGAGCTCGTTCTTCAACCATTCCTCCTGTTCACGCCGCGTCTCGACCGAATACGCAGGGTTCGTCACGATCTCGCTGTTCAGCGCGATGACTTTCCACGCGCCGAGGTCGTACGAATAAAAGCCCTTCCCCTTTTCCCCGGCGCGGTCCCCGAACAGCTCGAAATACGCTTCCGCGAACCCGCTCTGCATGTCGTGATTGCCAAGTGTCGGACGCAGCCGGCTCATGATGCGCTTCGTGGTATCGCCCCATGACGGTCTCCAGCACCGATCGAGGTTGACCTTCGCGCCGGTCGGATACCAGTTGTCACCGGTCGTGAAGATCGCGTCTTCGACCCCCGCCGCACTGTCGGCGCGTGAAACGCTGTCAACGATGCGAGCGGTCGCTTCGTCGTACGGCGTGCCGCAGACGGCGATGTCACCCGTACCAATGAGCACCGCCGCCCCGGCGATGGCGAGCAGTTCTGCCGGCGCGTCCGCTGGCGGCGGTGTCACCTCGACTGGGGGAAAGCAATTGACAGCGAGCAGCGTCGCCGCAAGCGCGGAGAGACCGAGCCGACCGCCGCGACGACGTTTCAACGTTCGTGTGTTCATGCTCCTGGATCAGAAAACGAATCCCGTCCCAAACAAGATCCTCCTGTCGCGACTGTTACTGAACGTCATCGACAGGCTCGTAGTTGACTTCAACACACCAAGCCATACCCCACCGCCCAGGCCGGTATGCCAGCCCCCGGGGGACTCACCATCTACATACACCCGGCCCGCGTCGGCGAACCCGAATACACCGGTATTCAAGGGAAGGATGAATGGGAAGCTGGCGATCGGGATACGAAGTTCAGCAGTGCCGAAGAGCATCGCATCACCCGCAAGCGCCTGGCGGCGAAGCGTACGGACGGACTGGCGCCCGCCGAGGAAGGCCGACTCGAAATACGGTGCATCGCCAAAGTTCTGCTGCCCGCCGACGCGTGTCGCGAAGACCGGACTCAGCGGCCACGGCAGCGTGATCTTGCTGCTAGCAACGGCGGAGAGCGTTCCAAACGTCGTGCGAGTGTCCCACACCGCCGGATACACCGCGGCGGTGGCATCGAGCGTGAACACGTGCCTGGGCTCCTCGGACATGAGCTCGTCCGCCGTGCCGCCATGCTTCACCAGTTTCCGATCGGACTCATGCAGCAGCCGAGCCAGAAAGCCTGCCTGGCCGAACTGGCGGAAGCCATACGGCTGCAGTTCCGTGATGACACGATCTGGGATGCTGTCGGTGCTGGTGTACTTCACGACCGGCCCAACGGTGAAATCGGTATACGGCGTGAAGGCCCACCCTAACGACGGCTGGAAATAGAACTGCTTCTGTTTCACCTCGAGCGTCGTGCGATCTTCCGGTTGCTCCAGGTCGTTGCCGAATCCGCCAAAGCGGCCGGTCATCAGTTGTGACAGTCCCGTTTCGGTGGCGATAAACATGCGTGAGCTCTCGAACCGGTTGTCCGTCTCGAGCTCCACTTCCCACGCCTGCAACGCCGTGGAGTACCCCACCTCGAACTCGGTGCGGCTGGCATAAGGGAACTGCCGGAACCCGTACTTCCGGCGCGTAATTTCCAGCGTCGGCATGATGCCGAGTCCGCGGCCGGTCGAGATGGTCAGGGTCGGACGGATGCTTGCCCCGCGATCGCGAAAGGGCGGCAGTTCGTACCCGTTCATCTGCACCATCGGGCGTCGATTCCACGCCGTATCCGGGTCATATCCGCCCTCGGGCTTTTGTTCGTCGTCTGCGGCCTTGCTGCTGTCTGACTTGCTGCTGTCTGACTTGCTGCTATCTCCCTTGCCGCTATCTGCGCTGGCTGAATCCGGCTTGGGCAAGTTCACGTCCCCGGCGGCCACGATGACATTCGCCGCGGGTGCCGTGCCGCCGTTGTCGTAGATGCGCGTGGGTCGCGCCTTCCCACCCACCGTTGAGGAATCCGTGAGCACGTTGGGTCCGGCGCCACCGACGATCCAGAGCGGGATACTCCGGTCGACGTGGCCCGTCACGTCGGCCGTATCCGGGCCGGCATGCAGGTACAACCGGACTTCCTTCGTGTCGTCGGGCGAAAACTTCCGGTCGAGATAGGTTACGCCCTTGGACGCCAGCTTCAGGTCAATGCTGCCGGCGGCCTGCCTGACGTTCGTCGCGCGATCGCCGGCATCGCTGCCGTGCCGGTCGACGTAGGTGTACAACCCGCGTTAATAGCCATCGGCCGCCGAAGGCAGTGTGTCGCGCCGGGCCTTGATACGGCTGGCCAGCGAGGGTTCGACACCGTGCCATTCCTTCGGCATCAGCTTCACCGCGCTGTCGATGACCGCATCGGTGATGACTCGCTTCAGGAATTTCGCCGTCGAGTCGAAGTCGGCGCGATCCAGCCCCACCAGGAGGCGGCGATCGAAGTCCACGGCATTGTAGAAGCTGGCCGTCTGCGGAATCGTCCGGTACGTCACGAGCCGCGGCAGGGCCAGACGCGCGGCTTTCAACAGGAAGCCTTCATAGGAAACGAATGCCTTGTCGCGATCACGCGGCATCGGAACCCAGAGTTCGCGGTCGTCGTTGGACCGGCGGATCCACTTCCACTGCCCGGGGTGGCGATCGTTATCACCGATCAGCAGGTCGATCAATCGCGCCGTCAGGAGCGCGTGCGCGTCGATCCGGTTGGAGCCGTCTTCGTTGAGGCGCTCGAGGATGTCCTCGCTGTCGATGACATCAACGGCGCCGAACCAGCCGACGTTTCCATCGTCAGGGTCCTCGGGAAACTCCTCCATCGTGCCCAGCTTGCCGGCGAAGTCGCGGAACTCGCCGAGTCGCTCGTCGTCAGGCATCACGTAGAGAACGGGCGTGGCATGAATGACGCCCGCCGCCGCGAGGATCGGGCTGGGCAGGACGGTCGCCGCCGGGTGCGATGCGCTCAAGCCATCGGCGAAGATGTCCTCGAGCAGGGTGTTCTTCAGCTCTTCGTCGATCTGCAGCACTTCCTTGAAGATCGGCCGGAATACGTACTCCTTTCCATCGGCGCCGCGCAGGTGAAGGTTGCGGGTCTGCGCGTTGCCTCCCTCTTCCTCCCCCTTCAGGCCACCGGCATAGGTCGCCATGTCGAGGACCGGCACCTTGACCGGCTTCGCCCACAGGTCGCGGTAGTTGTCGCCTAACAGGAACCGGTGCACGCCACTCGCGCCGTACTTGTGGCTCGGCTGAACGACTACGCTATCGGTCCCGGGCGGGGGCGGCGGCACGACTTGCGCCCAGGCGGTGTTGCTGAAGGCGAGAGCGGTCACCGCCGCCACGACCAGAACAGATGTATGAACAGCAGCGCATCGAGCGATTCGCATCGGGATAGTCCTCTGGAGAATTCATCCAAACGAGTTCGCCAGTGCTACACCGGCGCCTGCTCCAGGTGTCGCTCGCGTTAGGCGACCGGGGCCGTCCCAAGGTGAGGCAGGTTACGGACTTCGCCCGTGTGGGGAGGCCGGCCTATCCCGTCAGTAGATATGCACTGTGGTCCCGGCCGGCACGTTCTGGTACAGCCATTCGATATCGGCGTCGCCGAGCCGGATGCAGCCGTGCGTGACGGCCCGGCCGATGCTCGCCGGGTTGCTCGTCCCGTGGATGAGGTAGCCGTCGCCCAGATCGAGTGCATAACGACCGAGTTCGCCTTCGACGTGGCGGTTGGTCGTGACGAACGGCGGGATGTAGAGCGTATCGTTGAATACGATGTGCTCCTCGTCAGGCAGCGGCGAGAACTCGCGGGTCGATCGTCGCAGCAGGCCCACACGTTCGCCGCGGACAACGAGCTCCTCGTCGTCGCTCACGCGAACAGGCCTTCCCGGGCGCAGCTTTGCCAGCTCGAGGTTGTGCTCGAGCGCTGCTTCTGCGTATAGCCAGTCGGGTGGACGCCACACCGGATCCTCGACCTTCCGCAGCACGACGTGCTGGCCCCGCGGGGTCCGGAACGTCCACGAACGCCCGGCGAACGCAATCGTCATTCCCGACGCCACCGCCGCTTCGGCCGTGCGCAGGGTATCGCCACCGCGAATCACCCACACGCGTCGCTCCCGGAGGGAGACTATGACCCGCAGACCCGTTGCCCGAAACGCAGCCTTGCGGGCTTTTGCCCACTCGATGCTGTCCGCTACGGAACGGAACGGCACCCACAGGCTGTCCAGGTGCAACTCCGGCACGACCGGCGTCAGGCCCTCTTCCGACCCCTGCCCCTGTCCTGCAGTCGTCAGGCAGGCCAAGAGTGCTGCTACGACAACAATTCGTTGATGCACTGCTTTCCTCGCGGTCCTGTGACGACCCGCCGCCCGATTACGGACGACGGGCCGCCGATTTCAGTCCTTAGCGAATCGTGAAGCCGACGATCAGCGGCACCCACCGGACCGACGTGCCACGTTCGCCAAACACGCTGTCGAAATTCGGTTCGTCATCGCGACCCGCGAACACGTTCACTATGCGCGACTCGAGGAACAGCGACGACGTCCCTATGCCGAACTCGAGACCGGCACCACCATTGACACCCCACTTGTTGATCGTGGATTCATTGGCGGAGTCTTCCGGATCGAGTACGTCATTGCCGAGGTAGGCACCGAGCGCCGAACCCTGGCCGAAATTGCGGAACATGTAGAGACCGCCACCGCCGAGCAGGTACAGACTCGACGTTTTCCGTTCATTGAACGGGAAGCGCATGTTCAGGTTCAGCTCGGCCGAGTACACCTTGGGATCGGGATTGGACAGCGAAACTGGCGAGCCGCCACCGGTGGTGAACGGTGCACCGTTGAACTGGTTGTAGCTGAGCAACAATCGGAGGCCGAACACGCTCGCTGGATTGTGCCAGCCGATCGGCACCGAGAGGTTCAGGCCACTGTCGTAGCCCAGGTCCTCGACGTCACCTGTTGGCGACGCGGCACCGGCGGCAAAGCCGATGTAGAAGGATCCCGGCAAC
>CBIHMX010000225.1:0-5109 GCA_966211115.1 uncultured Gemmatimonadaceae bacterium
CTCGATTCGAACGGCTCGCTCATCTCGCCGAACGACTGCAGCATGCGAACGTCGCTGGCGAACTTGGCGGCGGACGCCGCGATCCCCGCGACCACGCCGAGGACCTGGGCGTCGAGTTTGCGGGAATACGTCTGGCCGGTGACCGGGAGGGCGCTGTCGAAGCCCATCGCCGCGCACACGTGGCGCTCGAGGGCGCGAACCTTCGTATGATCTCCCTTGAACAGTTCGAGGAACGAGGCCTGCGTGCCGGTCGTGCCCTTGACGCCTCGCAACGGCATGGCTGCCTGACGAGCGTCGAGGTCGCGCAGGTCCAGCACCAGGTCCTGCATCCAGAGCGTGGCGCGTTTCCCCACGGTCGTGAGCTGCGCCGGCTGGAGGTGCGTGTACCCGAGCGTCGGTTCGGCGCGCCACCGTCTGGCGAATGCCGCAAGGGCGACCAGGACGGCCAGCACCTTCTCACGCAGGATGCCCATCCCTTCGCGCATCAGGATGAGGTCCGCGTTGTCCGTGACGTACGCGCTGGTGGCGCCCAGATGCATGAACGGCCGCGCCGTCGGCGCGACATCGCCGAAGGCGTGGATGTGCGCCATGACGTCGTGGCGAAATTCCTTCTCGAACCTGGCGACCGCCGCATAATCGATGTCGTCGAGGTGCGCGCGCATTTCGGCGAGCGCCGCGTCGGGAATCGCAACGCCTAACGCCTTTTCGCCTTCGGCGAGCGCCAGCCAGAGCCGGCGCCAGAGCCCGTAGCGCCGGTTCGGCGACCAGAGCGAGAGCATCGCCTTCGATGCGTATCGCTCCGAAAGCGGGGACGACCAGGTGTCGTGCGATGAGGTCATCGGATGGCGAATTCGGTGACGTAGCGGCGGCCGCGACGCTCGATGAGCGCGCGGGCCAGGTCGCCGGCTGGGGCCAGGCTGATGGCGCGCGTGACGTCAGTCGCATTTCGAATGACCGTCCGGTTGATCTGGACAATGACGTCGCCCTCGTCGAGCCCGATCTCGTCGCGCACGCGATCACTGACATCGGTCACGTATGCGCCCTGGCTGGCGACCACACCACGTTCAGCCCGAATGGCGGCGGTCAGGGTCGTGACTTCCAGTTCGCGCTGGACCGGGACCTTGGGCGCGCTGACCTCCGGCCGATCGGCCACAGTGACCGTCACGGTGATGTCCCGGCTGCCGCGCTTGATCACGAGCGGCACCTTGTCACCAACGCGGAACGAAAGCCTGGCCGCTTCCCAATCGAATGCGTTGCGAACGTTCCGGTTTCCGGCGCGGATGATCTGGTCATCTTCACGCAGTCCGGCACTGGCTGCTGGTGATCCGGGAACGACGCCACGCAGCACCGCGCCCGAATTGATCACGTCCCGTGGGTTCGTCCCGCGTGCCGGCGCCGCCAGCAGTTCGCCGATCCACGGCCGGCGGATTGCGCCGTGTTCGATCAGGTCTTCGGCAACACGCTTGGCCCGATTGATCGGAATCGCGAAGCCGAGTCCAACGGATCCCTGCGACGGCGTGTAGATGGAGCTGTTCACGCCGATCACTTCACCGCGCGCATTCACCAGCGGACCACCGGAGTTGCCGGGGTTGATCGACGCATCGGTCTGGATCATGTCGACGTAGACGCCCGATCCTTCCGAGCTGCCTAACAAGTTGCGTCCCGTGGCCGAGATGACGCCGGCGGTGACGCTGGGCTCGGGGTTGGCCATGACGAAACCGAACGGGTTGCCGATCGCGATCGCCCACTCCCCGATCACCAGGCCGTCCGAATCTCCCAGCGGCGCCACCGGCAGGTTGCGGGCGTCGATCTTGAGCACGGCCAGGTCATTCGTTTCGTCGGAACCGAGCAACCGCGCATCGTGCGTCGTGCCGTCGCGCATCATGACGGAGATGTTGGTGGCGCCCTGCACGACGTGGGCATTCGTCACGATCACGCCGTTGTCTCGAATGATGAAGCCGGATCCGATGCCGGGTGATACGCGTTGCTGGGTCGCGCCGCCGCCGCCGAAGAACATGCTGAAGATATCGGCCGGCACGCGTTGCACCGTTTCGGTCTGTACGGTCACGACGGCCGGCGCCACGCGGCCCGTGGCCTCCGTGATGGCGGTGCGGCGTGAGGCGTCGATTTGCTGCGGCGCAACCGCCACCGGCGGGGGCGGCGGAGTCTGGACGGCGCTCGCTTCCGGGGCTCCCTGGCATGCCGTCAGGAAAATCGACAGGACAATCATCGGTCTCATGACAAGTACAACTCCGGCGGGTACGCAACCTTCTCGAGCACGAGCCCGTGCGCCGGTGCCGGCGGCGACACCTCGTCGTTCGACGCGGCGACCAGCAGGGTGCTCACGGCGTTTGCGTCCCGCTTTCCACTGGCCTGCGCGAGCATGGTGCCCACGAGGAAGCGGACCATGTGATGAAGAAACCGGTTCGCCTCGACCTGGAACGTGAGGCCTCCGGGGCGATCGACCCATTGCGCATGCGTGACCGTGCATCGGTGCGCATCGGTTGGCGGTGCAGTCCCGCGCACGGCGAATCCGATGAAACAGTGCTCGCCAGGGAGGAGGGAAGCGGCGGCGTCGAGCATGGCCCGATCATAGCTGTGCCGGTAGGCCCATTCGGTTCGCCGCCGAAAGGGAGAGCGAGCTTCCTCATCTGTACCGACCTGATAGGCATAACGCCGGGACGTGGCGCTGAATCGTGCATGGAACTCGGGACGCATCTCATGCGCCGCCGCGACCCACACATCGTCCGGGAGGAGCGCGTTCATGGACCGCCGCAGCATCGGCGGAGTCCATTTTTCCGGCACTCGCACGCCGACCGCCTGCCCGCGCGCGTGTACGCCCGCGTCGGTACGGCCGGCTCCCTGAGCCACCACACGCTCCCCACAGAGTCCGGCGAGCACGCGCTCGATTTCGCCCTGGACGGTCCGTTGCTCAGGCTGCATCTGCCAGCCGGCGAAGGCGGTCCCGTCATAGTGCAGCACGAGCTGCACAGTGCGCGCCGTCATCGAGGAGAAAGCTAGTTCCAGGCATGAAGCCAAGCAACGGGTGAGCGACGGAAGCGATTGACAGGATTAGACCTAGGCGACCAGTTTCACTCCCCCGTCCTACGTCCAGGTTGAATGTCACGCGCCCTCCCATCGCTCGCCCACGCCCTAGCTGTCGCGCCTGATCTGAACGCGGCTCTCGTGGCGCTCGGCGAGTCACTGATGGAAGGCGATCGCAGCGCGGTGCTGGCGCTCCTGCATTACGACGGACGCAGGGAAATGCTCCGCGAGCGGCTGACACCATCCGGCGGACACGTCGAACGCGGATCGGTGGACACGACCTTCGATCACCTGCCGCCCAACGTGCGCACGCTCGTCTCCGGTGGCGGACAGTTCGTCGACCTCGGCGAACGGTCCTCGGAATACGCGCGACTGCTTGGCCTCTCGCCTTTTGCCGACGGCGGACTGCTGTCGCTCCGCGGCCTCACGACCGACGGCCACCTCGCCGCAGTGCTCGCGCTCTATGAGCAGCGAAAGATGTTCGGCACGCGCACCAGCGAACGGTTTTCGCCATCGGCGGCACTGTTCGATCTTGCCTTTGGCCGGTTTTCCGATCGTGAAGCCCGTGACGAAGCCGTGAACACCCTTGAAGCCATCACGCAGAAGGTCCACACCGATTACCTCACGCGGCTCTCGGAGCTCGAGCGAGAGCTGGACCAGGTGCGTGACAAGGCCTCGTCGGGGGAGCATGACGCGACTAACCGCCTGCACTTCGAACAGGAGTTGCGGACGGCGGAAGAAAGCGCGCGGCGGGCGGCGCACCAGAAGGCGTCGCTCGAGCAGCAGCTGATGGCAGCGGTAGGCCAGCTCGAGCAGTCACACATCGAGCTGCACCGTCGACACGAAATGCTCCGGCAGAAGACGCGTACGCTGTACCTGCTGGAGCGCGCGCTGGCGCTCGACAACGTCACCGGCGATGCCGCCCCGCTCGTCGATGGCTTGCTGGCGATGGTTGGCGATGACATGCAGGCGCAGCGTTGCTCGCTGATGCTTCGTGCGCCGGAACCGGAAGCGCTGTACCTCGCCGCCGCACGAGGACTGCTGCCGCACATCCGCATGGGTCAACGCACGAAATTCGGGAAGGGCGTCGCGGGAATCGTGGCGACGACGCGCGAGCCGCTCCTCGTGCAGGACGTGACCGACGGCGCGATGCATCCGCTGCTTCGCGATGAATACCTGACGACCGGCTCGTTCATCAGCTTTCCGCTGGTTTATCACGGCGAACTGCTCGGCGTGGTCAACCTCACCAACCGCGCCAAGCGTGGTGTGTTCATCGAGGAGGACGTCGAACGCGTCAAGCTGCTCGGCCTGGTCATCTCCCTGATCGTCATTCGCGCCCAGCTTGTCGACCGGCTGCTGCCATCCATAGATGCCGGCTGACGCGCTGCAGTCCGCGGTTCGCCGGCTGGCGTTCGGCGAATCGCTCTCCGCCGAGCACTCAGCCGAAGCGTTCGGGCTGATCATGTCCGGTGAGGCGACCCCGGCACAGGTCGCCGCGCTGTTGATGGCGCTTCGCGTGAAGGGCGAAACGACTGACGAGGTGGCCGGCGCGGCACGCGCCCTGCGCGCGGCAATGATACCGATCGACGCCGAAGACCACGGCACCCTGGTCGACACGTGCGGGACCGGTGGCGGCGCCGTGACCACGTTCAATATCTCCACGGCGGCCGCGTTACTGGCGGCAGGCGCAGGCGTGCGCGTCGCGAAGCACGGGAACCGGTCCTTCACCTCGCGCAGTGGGAGCGCGGACGTACTCGAGGCGCTCGGCGTGCCGCTCGACGCCACGGCCGCGGTCATGGGCGACGTGCTGCGACGGGCGGGAATCGTGTTCATGTTCGCGCCCACGCTGCACCCGGCCATGCGGCACGTGGGTCCCGTGCGGCGCGAGCTCGGCATCCCGACAGTGATGAACATTATCGGCCCGTTGGCGAATCCGGCGAGCGCGGGCCGCCAGGTCGTTGGCGTCGCCGAGCGCCCGCGCATGGCATTGCTGGCCGGCGCGCTGGCCGCGTTAGGCGCGGTGCATGCGCTGGTGGTTCATGGCGAACCGGGGACACCTCGTCC
>CBIHMX010000226.1:0-5095 GCA_966211115.1 uncultured Gemmatimonadaceae bacterium
CGTCGACCACCAACGGCGTCACTTCGAGCGACGCCTCTTCCGAGGTCGCGGTGACGGAGTCACGGGTCCGGTACGTCCACGCAACCTTCAGTGATTCGACGTTGGCGGCGGTGATCTGGGTGAGCGGAGAGAATCTCGTTCCGCCCGCGTCTCCTCCGTAGTACGGCCAGTCGGCACCGCGATCGACGGGCGTCGTGCCAGGCTGCCCGCACGCAATCGCGACCACAAGCAGGATAGAATGCCTTTTCAAGTTGACCCCTGTCACACTGCATACTGCCAGGTTCTAGTACCTCCAGCTGCGGAGATCGCCGCCGGGCGGAGCGGTCGCCAGCATCCGCTCCACGAACCACGGGAACGTCATCTGCGCATAACGAAGGCGCGAATACGCGTTGCTCCGCGTGTGGTCGCCGTTCCAGCAATGTTCGTCGCGGTCGCCATAGTCCACGACAAAATCCGCTGGAGGGTTTAGCTTCCGGATCCGCTCCTCGGCCAGGTACACCGCGTTGTTCAGGTAGTAATTGTCCATGTCGCCGACATAGATCCGGATCTTTCCTCGCAGCTTCGGCGCCAGTTTCGCCCAGTCGCGCTCGAGGATGTACGACAGGTCGTAGTTCTCCTTCCAGTGCGCCGCGACCGACTGGTCGATCTTCCCCGTAAGCTTGTCCCAGATCGGCTTCGGGTAACCATCGCTCCCCACCGGCGAATATACCGACTCCCATACATCCCACTGGTCGCCGGACCGGGTCTTCGTGCCTAACGCCAGCTCGCGGTGGTTCTGCTGTTCCAGCGTGTTCTGCACGTGGCCGAGGTAGTTGCGCAATCCCGGCCTCGGCACCCGCAGGAACGGACCTTCATTGTAGTCCGCGTTCTCGTCCTGGTAGATGTTCACGACCGTATAGGCGCGGAAGTCGATCGGATCGGGACAGGCGACCCAGGCGCCGTTGAAGTCGTCTGGATAGAACATCTGCACCGCCATCGCTTCCCAGCCGCCAGTCGAACCGCCGTACGTGAAGCGCGCCCACCCAGCACCGATCCCGCGGTACTGCTTCTCGATCTCGGGAATCAGTTCCTTCATGATCGCGTCGCCGTACGGCCCATTGTTCGCCGAGTTCACGGCGTACGAATCGTCGTAGAACGGCGTGGCATGCTGGATCTCCACGAGCAGCATGCGCGGAAATCCTTTTCCGGTCCAATCCTGGTAGAACTGGTAGCCGAGCTGCTGCTGGATGCGATTGTAGCCCGCGAGCGAGAAACGCTCACTGTAGTCGGGCGCGAGGTCCGGGTCGGGCGGCGTCTCCCGCCACGTCCCGAGGCTCGAGGGAAAGTGCCCGTGATTGATCACGAGCGGGTAGCGCGCATCCGGATGTTCGTCGAATCCCCACGGCAGCAGGACCCAGGCGCCGAGGAACATGTCGCGACCCCAGAACCTCGAGAGCAGCTCGCTCCGGATGCGCACGTACTTCACGTACTTCGTTTCCTTCTCCCGGAAATCAGCGACGGGCGGAATCTCCTGGTCGAGCGTGATGGTCGGTCCGCGCGACGACCCGCTATTGATCACCATGTTCAGCGGTCGCGAATAGAGATTCCCCGGCTTGCTCGCAAACTGCTGCCCTTCCCACTTGTCAGGCGCCAACTTGACGGTGTGGCCATCGCTTCGGCGAAACGTTTCATAACGATTGATCATCGCCTGGACGCGGTACCGTCCGGACTCGAGCTGGCTCAGCGAGCGGAGCGGATACCCGAACGCCGAGGCATCGATGTAGCGGATTTCGCCGGGCCTCCATCCTTCGACGTCTACACCGAACACTTGTGCGGTATTGACCGTGCCGCTCACCTGCGTGCGTGGCTCCCCGGCGGTGTCGGCGGAAATCATGAGCAGCAGTCGTCCGTCGATGGGGGTGCTGCTGCGTTCGGCCGGATACCTCACGCCAAAGCGCAGACGCGACGTTCCCTGCGCGGGCACGGATGCGGACGGGGCAATGGAAAACGCGAATGCGACTGCCAGGAGTGTGATTCGCATGGCAAGCTCCTCTACCAAACGGTGCAGCGGGGATCGTGCTTCGTCAAACAAAACCTTGGCGCGGATCGGGCGGGAACCGGCGAATGGAGCCGATGGCATCCAGAGAATCAGGCGCGATGGGGTAATCACCCTGAATCGCTATCGATTCCATCAGCCAGTTTTCGTCAGATCCGCGTGAGGTGTTGTCATCGAATCAAGCAGCCCGCACATCCACGACCTCCACCCGATCCGTCGCGTCGCTCTGGCGCTCGCCGAGGAACTCGACCCACTGCGTCTTCATCATGGGATAGTGCTTCGCGGCTTCGACGGACTGCATCCAGCACGAAATCGTCTCGTCGAATCGTTGCTGTAACGGCTCGGTCGCGATGCGACCTTCACTGTCGAACGCCTGGTGCGCCTGGGCCAGCGAAAACATGTCAGGATAGACGCGTGCGCCGAGATGTTCGAGCGGAATGCGCAGCGACCATAGTCCGCGGTTGCCGCCAGCCATCGACGGTGATGCCGACATGAGCATCCCGTACCGTCGCGTGAAGGGCTGCGGGCGGAACCGCGAAGTCCAGTCGATGACATTCTTGAGGACGCCAGGCATCGACGCGTTGTACTCCGGTGAAACGATGATGAAGCCGTCGCTCGCCACCAACCGGTCCCTGAGGGCAGTCGCGCCCTCAGGCATGTGTCCCGCACTCTCCTCGTCGCCGTCGTAGGAGGGACAGTCGAAATCCGACATGGAAGCGCGATCCACCGCGCCACCAAACGACTCGACCGATCGCGTGGCGAGAGTCGCCAGCCGGTCGTTCAGCGAGTTGGTGCGCAGGGATGCGGCGAACACCAGCACCTTGACTTCGAATTGGGCGGTCATGAGCGGTTGCCAGTTGTGGATGAAAGAACGATGCCTCGCAAATTTCAGCGCTGATTCGCTGTTCCTGGCGGCGACACCATGATGCGCGCGCCGGCGACGGCGTCGTGCGTACCGGCTACCGCGATCACGTCCCCGGCCTGCATGCGCAAGTCGCCTCGAGGTGACACGACCTGTTCCTGTCCCCTCAGCAGCGCGAGCACTGTGGCACCGGTCACGCCACGCATGTCCAGCTCCGCCAGCGTCAGGCCATCGGCCGCGCTGCCACGCGCAATCGTCATCGCCACCGGCTCACCGATACCGGGAAGCATCTCGTGCATCTTCTGCATGGCGGCGTCGACATTCTCCTGCTTGCCATCGGACATGCGCTTGGACAGCGCCGCCGCGATCACTTCGCCTGCGGCCACGGCGTGACCCTGGAGGTTCTTTGCGCTGCGCCAGATCGCGAGAAACAGCACGAGGGCGGCAGCCATCACGACAGCGATGCCGGGAATCCGCGGCGCAAATGGTTGCGTGACGGTGACGAGCAATGCCACCACGAAGAACAACAACCCGAACTGCAGCGTGACTTCGAGCGCCCGTCGCGGTGCGCGGGCCATGTCGACCTTCTTTGGCGCCGGCATGGGCAGCGCCTGGACCGCGATCTCCATCCCCAGCAGGTGCGTCCATCGCACCAGCGCTGCGACCAGCGGCGCCGCCAGGGCTGCCGCGACGACAAATACGACGGCACGCGCCGGCGTCACGGCCAGTCCAGCCGTCCGGTCGAGCCAGTCGACGAGCAGGGGAAACTCCACCGACAGACCGATGAAGAGCACGGCGAGCAGCACTACATCGATGACGAGGACACGAATGAGACGGCGCGTCCGGCTCTTGCCGGTGCGTGGCGCGGACCGCAGTCGCTCGAACCACGAACCGTAGAGCGCGACGAACGTCTGCAACCGTTGCGGAAGGCTGGCATCGACGATGGCGGCCATGCGCGGCGCCGTCCGGATGAGTGTCGGTGTGAAAAGCGTCGTGATCGCGCACACCGCCACCATCACTGGATACAAAAAGTCCCTCGTCGCTCCCGTCGCGATACCTACCGACGCGATGATGAACGAGAACTCGCCGATCTGCGCCAGGCTCATGCCCGCTTGTACCGCCGTCCGCAGCCCTTCGCCGATCATGAAAACGCCCGCCGAAACGGCGATCACGTTGGCCACGACCACCACCGTGACCAACAGCAACACGACGTGCCAGTAGTCGACCACGACCGCCGGCTCGAGCAGCATCCCGACCGACACAAAAAATACCGCGACGAACAGGTCCCGAACCGGAGTGACCAGGTGCTCCACCACCTTTTCCTTGCCCGATTCTCCCACCAGCGAGCCGGCAATGAATGCGCCTAACGCGACGGAATAGCCGAGCGACAAGGCCAGCAGCGAGGCGGCGAAGCAGACGCCCATGCTGCTCACCAGGATCGTTTCGGCGCGGTCGGAACGGACCGCGGCCCGTATCAGCCGCGGTACCACGAGCAGGCCTACCCCAACCAGGCCGGCCAGGAACATCACCAGGCGAAGCGTGGTCGTGACAATTTCGCGCGGCGACAGGCCGCCGCCTTCGCCAACCGCCGTCAGGATGGCGATCAACAGGATGGCGATCAGGTCCTCCACGATGAGGATGCCGATCACCATATCGGCCACGCGACCGCGAACCCCCTGCTCCGCGAACGCCTTCGCGATGATCGTCGTCGAGGAAATCGCGATGGCGGCGCCCGTGAACAGGCTCTCGATCGGCGTCCAGCCGGCAATGCGCCCGATGAGGTAACCGAGCCCGATCAGCGTCGTGGCCTGCACCATCGCCACCACGCTGGCCGGCCCGCCCACGGCGATCAGCTTGCGCAGGTTGAACTCGAGCCCGATCGAAAACATGAGCAGCACGACGCCGAGCTCGGAGAACGCGTGCACCATCTGCTCGTCGGCGACGAGCGGGATCGGGATATGCGGGCCGATGATCATCCCGGCCACGAGATAGCCGAACACGACTGGCTGCCGCAGGCGCTGGAAGATGAGGCTCGTCAGCGCGGCAACGCACAGGACGAGCGCGAGGTTGGCCAGGAAATCGTGCGAACTATCCATGGCGGACCCTCAACGCGGTTCGCTCGAACACGGCCACGACCACGTACGTCAGCAGCGAGGCAGCCAGCGACAACAGATAAGGGTACGCTACACCAGTCACCG
>CBIHMX010000227.1:0-5089 GCA_966211115.1 uncultured Gemmatimonadaceae bacterium
ACCTAACGGATGGCGTTCTGCTGCGGTGGATTCCATAAGATCGCGCCGTGGACACGAGCGGAGCGAGTGCCTCGGCGCGTTCCATAGCACCACCGCCAGCAGCAACGCGCGTTAGGTCGCCAGTGACGCACCCGGTTGGATCGGCCTAAACGATGCGAGTCCATTAGGGTGCGGGTCGCGAGTTTGAGAGCTGCAGAATAACGACCGGAATGATGACGACGAGAAACCAGAAGAGGGCAGCCTTCAAAATGCGCCCGGCTGTCCAGGGTTGGGATTCGGGCTGGAAGAGGTAGTAGGTGCCCGGCGCGCCTTCGCGGACGAGACCCGACTGCACAAGCCGTTCGAGCTGGGTGCGGACGTCGTCAGGGAGAAGTTCAAACGGACGCGCCGTTGCTGGGCTGGTCGCGCCGAGCTCCCGCATCGCGCTGACTACTCGACGGGTTTCGAACAACCCAGGTGGGAGCATGGACTCAGGATTTGGCGACCTAAC
Source organism: uncultured Gemmatimonadaceae bacterium (assembly GCA_966211115.1). Classification (GTDB taxonomy): domain Bacteria; phylum Gemmatimonadota; class Gemmatimonadetes; order Gemmatimonadales; family Gemmatimonadaceae; genus JABWBJ01. Next base: position 491 of record CBIHMX010000227.1, read on the forward strand.
GCCAATTAGGCGGGTCCGGATAACGCATTTCGCGCTCGTCAAGCGGTCGGTCACCACTAAACTAATTATCCTGGTCCAGATAATCCTGTCCCTTACTCCTGCGCGCCAGTCCCCATCACGGACTTCCCCGGGGACGCATTCGTTTTCCAGCGCCTTACGACGAACGGGTGTAGGTCAACTGCAGGTCCGGTTCCCAGCTCCCGCCTTCACGCGACATCTCTCCCCGCGCGACGATCGTCCGCCCATCGACAGAGAGCGTGGCGATGAACCGCTGCGAGAATTCCGGGTCGTTCCGCGACCACTCAATTACGCCCTCGCGCAGTCGAACCTCGTACCTGCGCGACACGTCACGCTCGTCGAAGTACAGCATCGAACACTCGCCAGTCCCGTCATCACTACCGAAGATCGCGATTCCACTGGGGATTCCCGGCTCATCGATCTCGGAGCGCATCATGAAAAACGCTCCGCCCTCGAGCCACGCAAAGCTTGTTCGGCCATGGAACGTCGTACCCGGCACGAGTGGATGCGTCCCGACGGTGTTCCACGTGCCTAGAAAGGGACTCAGTGCCTCCAGCAGGGGATTCGGCTTCGCTGCTTCGAGGCCAATCGAGTCAGCCCTCATGACGAGCTCCAGGAAGAATTCCGGCGACTTGGATAGCTAGCACCCCCTGCACCGCTGGCCCTGTGCATTAACGGCCTGGAACAGCTGGGCGCCGATAAACGACCCGGTACGGAGGACGGAAGTAATCAACCACAAGAAAAAGTGATGTCGTCACGAGGACAACCTGGCCGGTTCTGATCCACACGTCGGAGTTGCGAACGCACTCCTTGCATTGCGTCAAGCCGCCGACAAGGACTCCTGTTACCCTGAGTGTCACCCAGGCGATGGCGCCGAAAAACAATCCAGCGCCAACGGCACGGTCGGGTGAATGCCGTCGTGCTGCAATCTGGTGTAGTTCCTCTATCGGCAGCAGAAGTGGGTCACCGATGTCGAACCGCAGCGCCAGACGGTCGCCGTACCATCCGGCGAAACGACCCGTCAGGTTCTCGAACCCGTGCCTCACCTTGATCGGTTCATTCAGATGGAGAGTAACCGCAGCCGCAGGTACGACCTCCTCCGGAGCCTCCGTTACCTGGGCCCTTGCGGTCGAGATTGGCCAGATCACAGACGCTGCTCTGGTAACGAGGATGAGCAGGTGACCAGCGGTACGTTCGAGTGTTCGCACGTGTTTACCTCTCGACCGCGAGAACGCCGAATTCCGGTGAGTGTGCGATGAAATACCCATCTCGGCACGGTTACCGTGCTGATGTTACCGAATTTTTCTCTTGAACACCCGGGAAATCAAAGCGCGGCGACCAACCTGGCCGCCGCGCCCCTCATTTACACCGAAACTCCGCGCCGCCGTGTGAACATCAGTCACCGTAGGCGTGCTCGGGCTTCGCCGCGTGAACCTTCTTCTTCCCCATGACCCGAACCGCCAGGTCGTCCAGCAGCGTGTAGAACACCGGGATCACGAACAGCGTCAGCAACGTCGACGTGATCAACCCGCCGATCACGGCGTGCGCCATCGGGGCCCGCTGCTCGGCGCCTTCGCCGATCGCCAGCGCCAGCGGCATCATGCCGAAGATCATCGCCGCCGTCGTCATGATGATCGGGCGCAACCGTACGCGCGCTGACGTCAGGATGGCCTTCGTCCGGTCCGCACCCGCGTCACGCTCCTTGTTCACGAAGTCGATCAGCAGGATGCCGTTCTTCGTCACGAGCCCCATCAACATGATGATCCCGATCATCGACATCACGTTGATGCTCCCCCTCGTCACCCATAACGCGAGCATCACGCCCAGGAACGACAACGGCAGCGACAACATGATCGCCAGCGGCTGCAGGAACGAACCGAACAGCGATGCCAAAATCAGGTAGATGAACACGACGGCGAGGAGAATCGCCTCGAGCACATAGCCCTTGGTCTCCTCCAGGTTCTGCACGTCGCCGCCGAAGACGGTGTGATAGCCCGCCGGGAGACCGATCCGCGAAATGGCCACACGCGCGGCGTCGGCGACATCGCCCATCTGGTAGCCATCCAACACACCGGCCGAGATGGACACCTGCCGCTCGAGTGCCCGCCGCTCGATTTGCTGCGGACCCACGCCGGACTGGATCGTCGCAACCTGGGACAGCGGTACCGTCACCGCCTGCCCTGTTCGCATGTCGATGTTCTGACTCAGCACCGGAATCTTCGCGACATCCTCGGGCGACACGCGCATCGAGTCGGGATACACGACCACCACGTCGTGCGAGTACCCGTTAGGGTCCTCCCAGCGCGTGGCACGCTGTCCCTGGAACAACGGCTGCAACGTCGAGCCGATCGAGCTGATGCCGAGTCCCGCCGCCCAGGCCTGCTGCCGGTCCACGCGCACGTCGAGCTGCGGAATCTCGCCTTCGTCGCTCGAATTCGGCTCCGCCACACCGTCTACCTCACGCACCGCCTGCATGACCTGGTCGGCGGCGAGCTTGAGTCGCGTCACCTCGGGGCCCTGCACGTAAATGCGGATCGGCTGGCCAAACCCGCCAAAGATGCTGCGCGTCTGCCCGATGTTCGGCTGCACGCCCGTGACCGTAGGCAACTGCGTCCGGAGCGCGGCCTGGATCTCGGACTGTGTGCGATCGCGATCCGCCTTCTCGGCGAGCCGTACATAAACGTGCCCGCTGTTCGAGCCGCGGAATCCTCCGCCTCCACCCACAGTCATATAGGTGAACTCGACCTCGGGCATCTTCCGGATCAGTTCCGCGACTTCATGTCCCTTGTCGGTCGTGTACTCGACGCGCGAACCTGGCGGCGCGCGGAAGTTTACGTCGAACTCTCCCGCGTCGTACTCGGGAAGCCAGGTGAAGCCGAGCACTGGATAGAGCGCGGCGGCACCCACGATGGACGCGACGGCGACGCCCATGACGAGAACGCGATGGTTGAGCGCCGCGGCCAGCCAGCCCTTGTAACGATCAGCGGTCCGCTCGAAGGCGTCATCGAACGCAAACGCGAACTTGCGGATGGGATTGCGCGTCTTCTTGCGCGTTTCGGCATGGCCGCCGTGCTCCAGTTCGGGGTCGGCCCAGACCGACGACAACATCGGGTCGAGCGTGAACGACACGAACAACGACACCATCACCGCGAACGCCACCGTCACGCCGAACTGGAAGAAGATCTGGCCGATCTGGCCGCCCATGAACGCGACGGGAATGAACACGGCCACCACCGCCAGCGTCGTCGACAACACGGCGAGCCCGATCTCGTCGGTCCCTTCCTTCGACGCCCGGTAGTGGTCTTTCCCCATCTCGACGTGCCTGACGATGTTCTCGCGGACGACGATGGCGTCGTCGATCAGCAAGCCGATCGCCAGCGACAGCGCCAGCAACGTCATGGTGTTGATCGTGAAACCGAACAGGTACATCGCGAAGAACGCCGAGATCACGGAAATCGGCAGCGTGAGCCCGGTGATGACGGTCGATCGCCACGAATTCAGGAACAGGTAGATGATGAGGATCGTGAGGACGGCGCCCAGCATGATGGTGATCTGCACGTCGGACAGCGCGTGGCGGATCTTGACGCTGTCGTCGCGAATGATGCGCATCTCGATGTCGCTGGGCAGCGACTGCGTGAGCTCGTCGATCCGCTCCCGGACGGCGTCGGCGACTTCAACCGTATTCGAGCCGGAAATCTTGAGCACCTCGACCGACACCGCTCGCACTTCACCCTGCTCGCGCGTGCCGAGAAAGGCGGCCGAGCGGCGTTCGGCGGAACCGTCGACGACCGTGGCCAGGTCGCGCACGCGCACGGGAACGTTCTGGCGCGTGGCGACGACGACGTCATGAAACGCCATCGGGTCGCGAATCCGGCCGGTCACCCGGACCAGTTTCTCCTGCTCGGGGAGGAAAACGCGCCCGGCCGGCACCTCCATGTTCTCGCGGGCAAGCGCTTGCGACACCTGCTGCGGGCTGACCTGGTAGGCGCTGAGCGCCTCGGGATTGAGCAGCACGCGAATCTCGCGCGGCGTGCCGCCGTTCACATTGATGCCACCGACGCCGGGGATCGACTCGAGGCGGTTGGCGATGACCTGGTCGGCGAGGTCCGTGAGGTCCCGAATGGAGCGATCCGGCGACCGGATCGAGATCGACATGATCGCCCGGTCGTTAGGGTCGAACCGGATGATGACGGGATCCTGGACCTCGGGCGGCAACTGGCGACGGATACGCGCGACTTTCGAGATGACGTCCTGCTGCGCTTCCATCACGTTGAGGCCAAGCTGCATGTTGACGCGGACGCTCGAATTCCCTTCGCGCGAAGTGGAGGTGACTTCGCGAATCCCCTGCACCGTGTTCAGCGCTTCCTCGATCGGCCGCGAGACCTCGCGCTCCATCACTTCCGGTGACGCACCCGGATACGCCGTGTTGACGCTGATGGTGGGGTAGGTAATGTCGGGATACTCGTCGATCGCCAGCCGCGTATACGACACGAGACCGAACACGAGTAACGCCACCATCATCATGGTGGCGAATACCGGCCGCTTGATACTGACGTCGCTTAGAAACATCGGGGCCTGGGG
>CBIHMX010000228.1:0-5070 GCA_966211115.1 uncultured Gemmatimonadaceae bacterium
CGCCATACAGAACGCCAAGCCGCTCGCGCAACCGCGCCAAGCCGGTCCCCGTTCCGTTGCCATTGACTGGCGACGCATCGCCGTCACCGCTGTTGCGTACCGTAATCACCAGCCCGGACTTGCTCCGCGTTCCGTTGATTGCGATCTCGGTAGGAGCCACACGCGGCGCTGCTCCGTGCTGCACGGCATTCTCGACCAGCGTCTGCAGCGCAAATGATGGCACGCGTTCCGTATCGAGGTCTGGTGGAAGGTCAGCCTTCAACACCAGGCGTTCGCCGAAACGCATCTGTTCGACGGCGAGATAGCGTGACACGAACTGCCATTCATCGCGCAACGGAACTTCATCGCGCTGTTCCTCGAGCGTTCGCCGCAGCAGGTCAGCGACGAGCTCGGCGGCCTCGACGGCGCGGCGTGGATCGATATGAATGAGCTGGACGATCGTATGCAGCGAATTGAACAGAAAGTGTGGCTGGAGCTGCGAGCGCAGGGTCGCGAGCTGCGTTTGCGCGGCAACCGCCTCCGCTTGCGCCGCCCGGCGAGCCCCATGCGACGAATAAGACAGCCCGGAGATGAGCACGTAGAAAAAGCTGCCGATCACCATCATTTCCTTGAACCGCTGCATGGCACTGGCGTCCGACGCGGCTCCAACCAACGGCCCCAGCGACCACGACACGCCCAGCCAAAGGGCGGTCGCCACCGGTGCGGCGATGACATGAAAAGCGACGAACCGCCAACCGACGGTGCGAGGCCATGGAATACGAGGGACGAGCCGGAACACGCCCACTGCCACGGCGGCACCGACGAGCAAGTGCACCACCATCCCTTCGAATTCGCCGGGGGCCCACGTCGGCCGGTCCCGGCGCGCGACCTGCATGAACAGAAGCAGACTATCCATGCCCTCATGATAAGGGGCCGTGAGACGGCCCAGCCTGCCGTTCGACCCCTTCATTCTCCCATTCGGCGAATGGCGACTGCCGGAGCGAATCCCCGCCGCTGACGTTCCGTAGTCCATGCAACTCCCCAATCGCGGTGTCATGACTCGATCCAATCGCTTCTCCTGGGCCAGCGGAATTTCACTCGACCTGAAGCTGGGCCTCCGGATGCTCGTGAAGTATCCCGGACTCACCGTCATTGGCGGCCTGGCGATGGCGTTCGGCATCTGGTTTGGCGCGGTCACGTTCCAGATGTTCGACGTCATAACGAGTACCAAACTGCCGCTCCCGGATGGCGATCGCATCGTGAAGATCCAGAACCTGGACTTGAAGACGAGTCAGGACGAGGATCACGTGCTTTACGATTATCAGATCTGGCGCACCGCGCGATCGATCACGGACCTTGGCGCCTATAGCCACAAGAGTGTCAACCTGGTGGGCACGGTCAGTAGTTCGGCGACCGTAGTTGCGGCCGAAATCACCGCGTCCGCGTTCCGGATTGCCCCGGCGCGTCCCGTCCTGGGCCGCGTTCTCCACGAGTCGGACGAACAGGCGGGAGCCCCGCCCGTGGTGGTGCTCGGCTACGACGTCTGGGCCAGACGTTTCGAAAGCGACCCGCGGATCATCGGGCGCAGCGTGCAGCTCGGCAGCGGGTTTGCGACGGTCGTCGGCGTGATGCCCGAGGGGTATGCGTTCCCTGTGGCGCATGAGCTGTGGCTTCCATTGCGCACGGACGTTTCCGGCGTCGAGCCCAGGCGGGGCATCGCCATCACCGTGTTCGGCCGCCTCGCGAACGGCATGACGTTCGAAAACGCGCAGGCGGAGGTTACCGCAATGGGCCAGCGGCTCGCCGCGGAACACCCGACCACGCATGCGCAGATCCAGCCGCACGTGATTCCGTACGCCCAGGGCGGCGTGAACAGCACCGACGAGCTGCAGGTGATGGCGCTGACCTACGCCTTCGTCGTCGCGCTGGTGGTGCTGGTCTGCAGCACCGTCGCGTTGCTCCTGTTCGCCCGCGCAGCGGCGCGGGAGACGGAGCTCATCGTCCGTAGCGCGTTAGGCGCGAGCCGCCGCCGCATCGTGACGCAGATGTTCGCCGAGGCGCTGGTGCTCGCGGGCGTCGCGACCGTGGTCGGGTTGGCCATGGCGCAACTGGCACTGTCGCGCCTGGGCAGGCCCTACATCGAGGCGAACTACGACCTGCTCCCCTTCTGGTACAACTTCAACCTGTCGCCCACGACGATTCTGTACGCGCTCGGGCTCGCGGTGATCGGAGCCGTGGTGGCGGGGGTGATGCCGGCGCGGAAGATCACTCGCGGTCTCGGGACCCGGCTTCGCTCCGGAACCTCCGGCGGTGGCGTGAACTTTGGCGGCGTCTGGACGGCCATCATTGTGGTACAGGTCACGCTCACCGTCATGTTCCCGGCGGTCGTGCTGCTTCTGCACAGCGAGTCCAACCGCATCGCGTCGAAGGATGCCGGTTTCCCGACACAGGAGTACCTGGGCGTAAAAGTCGCCATCGACGCTCCGTCAGCAGAACCCATGACGCCCGAAGCGGCTGCAGCGCTGGGCGCGCGCCTGAGTACCTCGCTCGAGACCCTCAAGCAACGGCTCGAGGCAGAGCCCGGCGTGGCCGGCGTGACATTCGTCAGCTCGTTGCCGCACGACTATCACGCCGAGCGGCGCGTCGGCGTGGAGTCCCTGCCCGATAGCGCCTTGTTCTGGGTCTCGACGGCCCAGATCGATCCGTCATACTTCACGGTGCTGCAGGCGCCGATCATCCAGGGTCGCGCATTCACGAGTGGCGATCTCTCGCCTGATGCTCGTGTGGTGATCGTCGACCAGGGTTTCGCGGACCTCGTCATGCCGGGACGCAATGTGATCGGGCATCGCATCCGCGTCAGTACGACGGCGGCCGTCGACTCGAACTGGGCCGGACTGCCGTGGTACGAGATCGTCGGCGTGGTCAAGGAGCTGGGGATGGCCCCTGCCCTGGAGCGCGCGCGGACGGCTGGCGTGTACCGGCCAATCGTCCCGGGCGGCCGCACCGCGCTCAGTATGCTCGTGCGTGGCCGCGGTGACCCATTGCCGCTCGGCCCCCGTATTCGCGACCTGGCGTCAGCGGTGGACCCGGCGCTCCGCATCGACCAGCTCGCGCGGATCGACCAGCTCAAGACGCCGTTGCTCTGGTTCCTTGGCCTGTGGCAAAAGATCATCATGGGAATGACCGCCGTCGCCCTGTTGCTCTCGCTGTCCGGCATCTACGCCGTGCTGTCATTCATCGTCGCGCGCCGCACGCGCGAAGTGGGGGTGCGTGTGGCGTTAGGCGCCAGCGCGCGCCGGGTGGTCACGGCGCTCTTCAGGCGCCCGTTGACTCACGTCACCCTCGGTGTGATCGCGGGCAGCGTCCTCATCGCCGTGGCGGCCATCGGCGTGCAGCACACGACCGAATTCGCCGGGATCGAACCCCGCGGCCTCACGCTCGGCGAGATCGCGCTGCTCATCGGGTACGCGATCGTGATGCTCGGTGTGTGCGCGCTCGCCTGCATCGTACCCGCGGTTCGCGCACTGCGCGTGCAGCCCATGGAGGCTCTGCGCGCAGAATGACTATCATCTGCGTGGCGCTTAAGGGTGCGCTGTTCCCTCTTCTCGCTTCGCTAGTTCGACCTCACCGACGGCGGTCAACAACGCAACCATTACAACCACGGTCGCTGCCTTTTGCGCAATCACCTGCAGTAACAGGCCATCGGCTGTGGCAACGCTCGGCCCCCAACTCAGGAGCGTTGCGTAAGCACCGAGCAGCACCGCCGCGGCAAACCAGGCGACTGCAGCTCGCCGGCGCAACCGGGAATTGCGACGCGAAGCGACGCCAAGGAAGAGAGCGACCGCGGGGGCAATACGCCATGCCCACTTCGTGAAGCTGACATGCAGGGACATCAACTGGTTCTCAGGCGTCACTGCGACTCCTGCGAACGCGACACATACGGCGAGGAGAGCGATAAAAGCCAACACTGCCCAGCGGCGGCTATCCGCATCGACGGCAAGAAATCGCGCGATGACTCCGACGACGGTTCCCAGGCCGACGACGAGTAACAGAAGGCTCGCCACGAACAGTGCCGCACCGAGCCGATTCGGCTCGTGGTTGTATGCGATCGTCATCCCGAGATTGCTCAGGAAGTTGTGTGAGAGCGAGTAGCCGATGGTCGTCGTGTCCAGCGCTGTGCCTCCGGGATAGCGAAGCATCGCGGCGACGGCCAAGGCAGTCGCCACCACGACAATCCACTTCGTCTGCCGCGCGAGGTGCAACGAAAACATGGATGCTCCAGAACGTCCGTCGCAGGCTAACGGATTACGCTTCATCTGCAGCGGAACAGGTACGGTTCGCGGCAGGGGACCCGAGTAAAGCGACTGCCGCGGCGCGTTCCATCAACTCCACCGCCATCCGCAACTCCTGTGCGCGCCAAGTTGCGTGGAGCTACGCAACAATAGCGAGGGGCGCACCACGTGGTCTGCGATTGTGGATGTGTACGTATACAGAGTGTCGGCTGGACAGCATCCGGAACCACTTATCCCGGATCGTTTGACCGAATCCGCATCACCCCTCGATAGTGTGCGTGGATCGGTCTTCCCTCACCCCGACCCAGACGACGGTGACCCAATTGCTCGTGATTCGCACGATCATGTCTCTTTCGATGGCGCTCGGCATCTCCGGTTGCGCGCGTTCTGCGGCATCGGCGCCCGGACCAGCCTCGGTCGATCTCGCGTCGCGTCGCGCCGAGTTGTCGAGCGTGCACGAGCAGCTGGGAGCGCAAGGGGCGCGCGACTTCATAGGTTCGGTCACTGGCGTCATCGCCACGGATGGCTTTTACTCTGCAGCTCTCGCAACGCTGGGCAAAGGTCCCGCCGCTGCTCGCACCTTTCTCTTGCGAGATACGCTGAACGTGCGGTCGGTCGCGCTGTGGAGCGTCGTTCGGTTGGATGTATCAGCAGACGGCAATGATGGGTACTCCTACGGATATCTTGATGTCGTGCGGCCAGACGGCGACACACTCCCCGGTGCATTCAAGGTCTACTGGCGCAGAGATGTAAGTGGAAGGTGGATGGCTCTTGCGTTGGGGCGCAGCCGAAGGGAGCG
>CBIHMX010000229.1:0-5066 GCA_966211115.1 uncultured Gemmatimonadaceae bacterium
GAGTGGGGGAAGCTATTCCGGCAACCTCTGACCACGCAAGCAGTGATGACGATGGGACTTGTGAGTTCTCTAACCCACCCCTCCGGCCGTCCCGGACCGGGACGGATGGCGGTTTAGCTTTGGTTCGTGAAGGACCAGATTCTCGTCCGGGGCGCCCGGCAGAACAACCTGAAGGGGTTCGACGTCGCCATTCCCCGGCGGCGCCTAACGGTGATCACCGGACCGTCGGGTTCTGGCAAGTCGTCCCTCGCCTTCGATACCGTGTATGCCGAGGGGCAGCGCCGGTACGTCGAATCCCTGTCCGCGTACGCCCGGCAGTTCCTGGAGCGGATGGAAAAGCCCGATGTCGACGGCGTCGATGGCGTGTCGCCGGCGGTGGCGATCGAGCAGAAGAATCCCACACGGACGTCGCGGTCCACGGTAGGCACCTCAACGGAGGTCTACGACTACCTGCGCCTGCTCTGGGCCCGGATCGGGCGGACCTTCTGCCCCCGGTGCGGGCGCGAGTTGAGGCCGGACACGGTCCAATCCGTCACCGACACACTCCTGGCCCTGGAGCCGGGGACGCGGTTCGTCGTGGCGTTCCCGTTGAAACTGTCGGCCAAGGTCACCGACGCGATGGTGGTCGAGAACCTGCGAGCCCAGGGGTTCCTGAGGGTGGTCGTTGACGGTGATATGAAGACGCTGGAGGAAATCGACGCGGAGAAGGTCGCGTTGAGTCGCGCTGAGCGACTCTTGGTGGTTGTCGACCGACTGTCCGTCGATCCGGACCTGCGAGGCCGAATTGCCGAGTCGGTCGGCACCGCGTTCAGGGACGGAGACGGTGATTGCGTCGTGCTGATGTCGGAGGCCCGAGGCCAGAGTCCGCCATCGGAACCAGCGCGTGACGCCGAGAGCGAAAGGACTGAATCGCGTCCCGATTCCCGATTCCCGATTCCCGATTCCCCGGCCCCCGATTCCCCGTTTCCCGAACTCCGTTTCACCGAACGATTCCAGTGTCCTAACGATGGATTCCGCGCGCCACAGCCGACGCCGCAGCTCTTCTCGTTCAACAACCCGCGCGGGGCGTGTCCGACGTGCAACGGTTTCGGCGCGGTGCTCGAATACGACGAAACGCTGATCGTGCCCCACCCCGAGCGAACCCTGCGCGAGGGCGCCATCGACCCGTGGACGAAACCCAGGTACGACGGCCGGCGCCGCACGCTGGCGTCGTTTGCCTCCCGCGAAGGCATCCCGATGGACACACCCTGGCGCGACCTGCCGGCCAGCCAGCGCCACCAGTTGCTGCAGGCCCGGACCCGATCGTTCAAGGGCATCCTCCCGTTCCTCGCCGACCTCGAAGAGAAACGCTACAAGCAATACATCCGCGTCTTCCTGCGGCGGTACCAGACGGCAAAGACGTGCGGAGCATGCGGCGGAGCGCGGCTTCAGCCCGATGCGCTCAACGTCCGCGTCGCCGGCCAGGACATCGCCGCAGTCTCGGCGCTCACGATCGATGGCCTGCGCGCCTGGGTCCGATCGATCGAGCTGACGGCGTTCGAGCGTGACGTCGCCAGTCACATCCTGCGCGAAGCCGTCGATCGGATCGACTTTCTCTGCGACGTGGGACTCGGCTACATCACCCTCGATCGGGCCGCGCGCACGCTGTCCGGCGGCGAGGCACAGCGGATTTCGCTCGCGAACTCGCTCGGGGCACGGCTGGTCGACACGCTGTACGTCCTCGACGAACCATCGATCGGCCTGCATCCGCGCGACATGGATCGGCTGCTCGGTCTGTTGCATCGGCTGAGGGATGGCGGCAACACGGTCCTTGTCGTCGAGCACGACCTCGACGCCATCCGGATGGCCGATCACCTCATCGAGCTGGGGCCGGGGAGCGGTGAACTTGGCGGCCGCATCGTGTTCGAGGGGCCGGTGAGTGACGCCGCGCGAAGCCCGCTGACCGGCCAGTACCTGACCGGCGCGATGTCGATACCCGTCCCGTCAAAGCGGAGGCCACTGGGCCGGACGCGCATCGTGCTGAAAGGCGCACGCGAGCACAACCTGAAGCAGGTCGACATCGAGATCCCGTTAGGCGCGTTGACGGTGGTCACCGGGGTGTCCGGGTCCGGCAAGAGCACGCTGGTGCACGATGTGCTGTATCGCGCGCTGGAAACGCGCCTGGCCGGCGAGCACAGCGCGCGACAGCATCTCGGTGAACGCGTCGGGTCGTTCACCTCACTCACCGGAACGGAATCACTGGATGCCGTCGTGCTGATCGACCAGGAGCCCATCGGCCGCACGCCGCGATCCAATCCGGTGACATACGTGAAGGCATACGACGAGATCCGGAAGCTCTTCGCGTCACAGCCCCTGGCGCGGGAACGCCGGTTTACTCCCGGCACATTCAGCTTCAACGTCGCTGGTGGACGATGTGATGGCTGCGACGGCGCGGGCGTGGTGCAAGTCGAGATGGTCTTCATGGCCGACGTGTTCGTGCCATGCGACGTCTGCGGCGGCCGCCGCTTCAAGCCTGACGTGCTCGACGTCATGGTGAAGGGAAAGTCGATCCACGATGTCCTGCAGCTCACGGTCGACCAGGCGATCCGGTTCTTCGTGTGGCAGGAGAAACTCGGCCAGGCGCTCTGGCAGTTGCAGCAGGTTGGCCTGGGTTACCTGCGACTGGGTCAGTCGGCGACGACCCTGTCAGGAGGCGAAGCGCAGCGGATCAAGATCGCGCGCGAGCTCGCGTCAGGCGAACGGAAAGGGGGTCGGAAGATCTACATCATGGATGAACCCACCACGGGCCTGCACGTGGATGACATCCGGAAATTGTCAGGCGTTTTCGACCGATTGATCGACGCCGGTCATACGCTCGTGCTGATCGAACACAACCTGGACGTGATCAAGCAGGCGGACTGGGTGATCGACCTCGGTCCCGAGGCGGGCCCGGGTGGTGGTGAAGTGGTTGCGATGGGAAGGCCCGAGGACATCGCCAAGAATCCGCGGTCATTGACGGGTCAATGGCTGGCTCCGCTGCTGCGCGACGAGCGCGCTCCACGAGGACGTCGCCATAGCGGCGGAGAAATCGGGGTCTGACCCCATTTTTTCAGACTTCTGGTTCCCTCGACTGGCGTCGCCGCTCTTCCTGAATGCGGCGCACGGTCTTGAGCGCGCGTGACCTTGGCGTAACACGCGACAACATCGCCGCCATCTGTGCCTGATAACCCGGAATGACGACGCGCTTGCCGGCAAACAGCGCCTTGAGTCCGTCATCGACGACGCGTTCGACCGGAACGGGAGCCGTACCACTCGACCGTGCCTTCGACGACAGCCCCGCCGTGGACTGAAACTCCGTCTTCACGGGTCCAGGGCATAACGCCGTCACGACCACACCGGTGTCACGGCATTCTTCCCATAACGCTTCAGAGAATGAGAGCAAAAAGGCCTTCGATGCGAAGTACATCGCCATCACCGGGCCTGGCGTGAACGCCGAGAGCGATGCGACGTTGAGCACATACCCCTTCCGTCGCTCGAGCAGCCCGGGGAGCAGGCGCTTGGTCAAATGCACGGGCGCTGCACAATTGACCTCGATCAGCTCGAGTTCGCGGGCCAGATCGGTTTCGTGAAAGAATCCATGCGTTCCGAAGCCGGCGTTATTGACCAGAACCTCGATTCGCGCCCGGTCGCTCGCCAGCGCCTCACAGAGTCGCTCACGATCCTTTTCGTCGGACAGGTCGGCTTCCACCGGTGCGCACTCGACGCCGTGCGCCGACGACAATTTTCCGGCCAATGTGGCAAGTCGGTCCACTCTCCGGGCAACGAGGACCAGGTCGTACCCGTACGCGGCGAGTTGGCGGGCGAATTCTTCGCCGATGCCACTCGAGGCGCCAGTGATTACCGCGACAGATCGCATAGCAGGATTGGTCATGACAGGTCGGAACGAATGACTCGAACTTACGGACCTGGAGCCACGTTGGCACACGCCGATCTGGGTGCGTCTGCCCAGGGTTCGTGTGGCCCGCGCCCTCTGCAATCTCTCCCCTTTCCCGGTTACTTTTCGCGTCCCTTCCCGAGTAGCTCAGTTGGTAGAGCAGGCGACTGTTAATCGCCGGGTCGCAGGTTCGAGTCCTGCCTCGGGAGCTCACGATGAACGGCGCGCAGCCACCGGTTGCGCGCCGTTTCTCGTTCGCGGTCGCTACCACCTGAAAGCGCAGGGCCGGGTTACCCCCTTCAGGTAATGGCGGGTGGCGATACCCCGGCCGCTAGTTTCTCGCGGACCGCCGAGCTTGCCCCGCGCTTGTTTCGTGCGGTTTACTTGCGATGCCGCGCAGAACAAGCGGCGAAAGACGTGGGCAGCCGACGCCGAACACCTCCCAGATCATGATCCCCGAACCCTTACGCTGTTCCACGGGCATCGCCGGCCTGGATGACGTTCTCCACGGCGGTTTTCTCCCAGACCGGCTCTACCTCGTCGAGGGCATGCCTGGCTCCGGAAAAACCACGCTCGCGTTCCAGTTCCTGTTCGAGGGCGTTAGGCTCGGAGAACCTTGTCTCTACGTCACCCTCTCCGAGACCGAGGAGGAAATCGGTGCCGTGGCCGAATCACATGGCTGGAGCCTCGATGGAATCACCATCCGGGAGATGGTCCCGTCGCCGGACGCCCTGAACCCAGCCGAGCAGTACACGGTTTTTCATCCTTCGGAAGTCGAGCTCTCGGACACGACAGAACGCATTCTCGATGACGTCGAGCGTATCCGGCCGCGGCGACTGGTGTTCGACTCGCTGTCCGAGCTGCGCCTGCTGGCCGGCAATCCCCTGCGGTACCGCCGGCAAATCCTGGCCCTGAAGCAGTACTTTGCGGGACGACAATGTACGGTCCTGCTGCTCGATGATCTCACGGCGGCCGAGCACGACCTTCAGGTACAGAGTATCGCCCATGGATCGGTCCTGCTCGAGCATTCGCTCCCCGCGTTCGGCACGATCCGCCGGCGCCTGAGCGTCACCAAGTATCGCGGCAGTTCGTTTCGTGGCGGGTATCACGACTATGTGATTCGCCAGGGAGGGCTGGACGTGTTTCCGCGGCT
>CBIHMX010000230.1:0-5064 GCA_966211115.1 uncultured Gemmatimonadaceae bacterium
GATCTGCACACGCTCACCCTCGATGATCCCGCAGGCTTCCATGAGCTCTTCATCGTCGACGAATGCGGAAAGCGGTGTCTCTGCGAGGGTTTCCGCTTCGCTCTCCAGTAGCTCCACCGGCGGGTGCGCGGGTCCGTCGAGATCCACGAGTTCGAATGGATCCGCCGACTTCGGCGGTTCCTCGATCATGTCGAATGCCGCCGGCTCTTCGGCCGGCGTATCGCCGACAACGTCGGCCGTATCGTCTCGCCGCTCGACGAAATCGAGTTCCTCGGGCGCCGCGTGGGCGGGAGACTCCTGGACTTCCTTCGGCTGGACGGCGGTCGCCTCGAATCCTTCCGGACGTGTGGGCTCTTCCTCGGGGAAGAAGGTGATCGACAGTCCCGTCAATGCTGGAACCGGCGCCGCCACCGGCGCCCGTGCCGACGCCGGCTGCGTTGCATTCGGAGTCGACGGCGTACCGGTGGACGTTTCGGACTCGGTCAGGTCGAGGAACACGAGGTCGCCGGCCGGTGGTGACTGCTTTTCCACTCCGGCGCGCGGCGTCATCGACGGGTCGATGGCGCGCATGCGATCGACCGTGGCGCGCGCCTCCGCCGCCCGGCCCTCGGATTGCAGCTTTTCGTAGAGCGACTGCAACTGCTCGATGGCCTCACCCTTCCGGTTTTCCTTCGACAGCAGCTCGGCGAGAACCAGGCGCACATCATCCTGGTCCGGATACAGCGACGCGAACTCCTTCAGCGCGCGGAAGGCCTCGTCGGCCATGCCGAGCTTCTGCATCCGGTCGGCGTACTCGAGGAAGTTCTTCCGGGCGTCGCTCTTGAATCCTTTCTTGGCACTGATGCGAGCCAGCTTGTAGTACACGTTGGCGCGACCGGGCGACTGGCGCAGGATCTTGCTGCACAGCGCGATGGCGTTGTTGAGGTACCCGCGCTCGGCGTACACGTCGACGGCGCGTTCGTAGTAGCCTAACGCCTCGGTGACGCTCCCCTTGCGCATGAGCATGTCGCCCACGCGGTTGAACAACGGCACGTCCTCGTCGCCGAGGTCCTTGCCCCCCTCGTCGAGGATCTGCACGTACACTTCGAGCGCGCGGTCAAACTGCTTCTTCTGCTCGAGTTCCGCGGCGCGCTTGCGCAGCCTGGCCAGCGCGGCAGACATCAGGCCACCCCTCCGGCGGCCGGCCGGCCGCTGACCCACGTGGCCAGGCATCGCTGGTCGGCGTACCAGTACGGCAGCTCCCGCACGTCGTCGATGTCGAACAATGCCAGGTCGGCGCGGAAACCCGGCGCCAGTTGCCCGGTCTCCCCAGCGATGCCTAACGCCGCGGCGCCGTTGACCGTGGCGGCGAGGATGGCCTCGGCCACCGACATCCGCAGCTGGCTGACAGCGAGCGTCAGGATGAAGGGGAAGTTCGGTGTAGGCGAGGTGCCGGGGTTGAAGTCGCTGGCCAGGGCGACGGCGGCGCCACGGTCGAGCAGGGCGCGTGCCGGTGCCTGACGATCCTTGCCGAGGAAGAGGAGCGTTCCCGGAAGGAGCGTTGCGACTGTGTCGGATGCGGCGAGCGCCTCGATGCCGGCATCGGTGACGGCGCCCAGGTGGTCCGCTGACGTCGCGCCTAACTCCACGGCCAGCTCCGCACCGCCCGAAGGCCGAAGTTCATCGGCGTGCAACTTCACGCGCAGTCCGGCGGCCTTCGCGGCGCTGAGGATGGTGCGTGATTCGGCAACGGTGTATGCCCCCGGTTCGCAGAACACGTCGGCAAAACGGGCGAGCCCCTGCCCGGCAACACGAGGAATCATCTCGTGCACGAGCAGTGAGATGTAGTTTGAACGGCCATCAGCAGTTACGCGCGCTTCGATGGGGATTTCATGGGCGCCGAGGAAGGTCGGCACCAGCCGTAAATGGACGATTGAGGCCAGCTTACGGATTACTTGGAGCGTTTTAAGTTCGTCGTCGAGCGTAAGTCCATATCCTGATTTGACTTCCACCGTCGTCGTGCCATGGGCGGCAAGGCGGCTGAGCCGGGGTACGGCGAGGGAAATGAGTTCCTCCTCCGTGCGAGCGCGCAGGTCGCGCACCGACGAGTGGATGCCGCCCCCCCGTTTCGCGATCTCCATGTAGTCGAGCCCTGCCGCCCGCATTTCCTGCTCATCGGCCCGTGGTCGCCCGAAGATGGCGTGCGTATGCGAATCGACCAGACCAGGCATGAGGACCCGGCCCCCGCAGTCGACCCGCTCGTGGCCTGCATAACGACGCTCGAGTTCATCGCGCGGACCAACCGCCTCGATGATTCCTTCGGTCACCGCAACCGCACCATTGTCGAGCATCGCCAGCTCCCGCATTTCCTCACCACGGCGCGCTCGGGGCGCCCCCGCGCACGTCACCAGCTGCGAAGTGTTGGAGAACAGGAGAGAGGGCGAAGCGAATGCCATCAGCGCAGGTGATTGGGACGAACCCTGACGGTATCGCGACCTGACGATCTCACGACTTCACGACCTCACGCATACGGCTTCGCCATCACGTCCCGCACGCGCGACAGCCGCAACGGGGCTTGTGCCTCACCACGACACGCATAGAAGCACTTGTTGCAGTCGATCGGCTCGTACCGTCGGAAGTCGCGCCAGTGGAAATCGGTTGGAAAATCCGGGCATCGTTTCACGTGGCCCGACGGATCGATGTGGATGGTCCGGATGCCGGACTGACACGGCTCGGTCGTCTCGCCGCGGAGGTAGCGCGGGATCTGTTCGAGATAGTAGTCCGAGTTCGTGATGATGCCGCGCCGGCGCCGCTTGAATGCAAGCAACTCCTCGATCACCGCCTCGGCCCTGGGAACCGAGCCGTTCTGGATCAGGTGCGCCGGATTGCCGTTCTTCAGGTCCGTGTACACGCTGAAATTCACGCCCACGCCGAGCGATTCGGCCGTGCGGACCACCTCGAGGACGTGATCGATGTTATCGCGCTTGATGACGGTGTTGAACCGGATGGCATTGATGCCTGACGAGCGCATCGCCTCGGCCGTGGCCAGGATCTTTGCGGTGAGGCCGGGAATCCCCCGTTCCGCGTCATGACGCCCGTCGACATAGTCGAGGGAGATGTTGAACTGGCTCACGCCGGCGTCCCATAACGAGCGCCCCCGTTCGGGCGTGAGCATGCCGCCGTGGGTGATGAGCGTGATGTACTTGAGGTGGATGGCGTCCCTGACGGCGGCGACCAGGCTCTCGAGGTCGCGTCGCAGCAGCGGCTCGCCGCCGGTAAAGGTGACGAGCATGGGATTGAAGAACTTCGCCGCCTCCGCGCACCGCTCGGTTTCGTTCTCGCGCTCGGACGACGGCGTCTTCCAGTAGTCGCAGAAGCCGCAACGCGCGTTGCACCGCATCGTGACCTCGAAGTGCACGAGCACCGGCCGCCGCGTCATGCCTAACCAGGCGTACTTGGCGAGGAACAGCGGAACGTGCCAGGGCTTGAAGCGGGCGGAAAGCATGACTCAAGCCCCCCGGTCCAGAGAGCAGAGTCCAGGGCGGCGGGCCCGGAACGCGCGCCGATGCTTCACTCCGGACTCCGGGCTCTGGACTGTACCCCTCATGACTCGAACATCGGGAGCCGAATCCCCTCCCGCTCGGCCGTGGCCAGCGCTGTGTCGTAACCAGCATCGGCGTGTCTCGCGACACCGATGCCCGGGTCGTTGGTCAGCACGCGCTCGAGTCGGGTGCGCATTTCCGGCGTGCCGTCGGCGACGATGACCTGGCCGGCGTGCAAGGAGTTGCCGATGCCGACGCCTCCGCCATGATGGAACGAGACCCACGATGCGCCGCTGGCCACGTTCAGCATCGCATTGAGGATCGCCCAGTCGGCGATGGCGTCGCTGCCATCCTTCATGCCCTCGGTCTCGCGAAACGGAGACGCGACGCTGCCGGTGTCGAGGTGATCACGGCCGATCACGATCGGGGCACTGAGCTCGCCACTCGCGACCAGGTCGTTGAGCGCCACACCGAAACGCGCGCGCTGTCCCTGCGCGAGCCAGCAGATGCGCGCCGGCAGGCCCTGGAACTGGATTCGCTCGCGCGCCAGCGAAATCCAGCGCTTGAGGTGCTCATCGTCGGGGAACAACTCGAGCACCAGGTCGTCCGTCCGGTGGATGTCCTTCGGGTCGCCCGACAGCGCCACCCAGCGGAAGGGGCCGCGACCCTCGCAGAAGAGCGGGCGCACGTACGCCGGAACGAATCCGGGAAAAGCAAAAGCGTTGTCCACGCCGGCGTCCAGCGCCACTGTCCGGATGTTGTTGCCGTAGTCGAACGTCACCGCCCCGCGTTCGTGCATGACGAGCATGGCCCTCACGTGGTCGACGATCGTGGCCACGGAGCGGCGCACGTATTCGCCGGCATCAGCCTGGCGGAGCTCGATCGCCTCGCGCAGACTCAGGCCATTCGGTACGTAACCGTTGAGGGTATCGTGCGCGCTGGTCTGGTCGGTGAGTACGTCGGGCGTCACGCCGCGCCTGACGAGTTCCGGCAGCACGTCGCCGGCGTTGCCAACGAGGCCAACCGACAACGCCTGCCCCTTCGCCCGCGCCTCGTCGATCCAGCCTAACGCTTCGTCGATGGAGTGCGTCTTGCGGTCGCAGTATCCCGTGGCCAGGCGCTTGTCGATGCGCGACTCGTCGACCTCGATGGCGAGGAGCGCCGCGCCACACATCGTCGCCGCCAGCGGTTGCGCGCCACCCATGCCGCCCAGTCCCGCCGTGAGCACGAAACGGCCGGCCAGCGTACCGCCGAAGTGCTCCCGGGCCACGGCACCGAACGTCTCGTACGTCCCCTGGATGATCCCCTGCGACCCGATGTAGATCCACGATCCGGCGGTCATCTGCCCGTACATCGTGAGGCCCCGGCGCTCGAGATCCCGGAAGACGTCCCACGTCGCCCACCGGCCAACCAGGTTGCTGTTCGCAATCAGGACGCGTGGTGCGTGGAGATGCGTGCGGAACACCCCGACCGGCTTCCCGCTCTGCACGAGCAGCGTTTCGTCGGCGTCTCGCCGGCGGCGACGGCCATGCGCGAGCGCCTC
>CBIHMX010000231.1:0-5063 GCA_966211115.1 uncultured Gemmatimonadaceae bacterium
GCACGACCGCTGCCTGGTTCGCGGCCGCGATGAGGAACAACTGGTCGGCGTCGCCCGGGAGGTCGGTGTAGGCCGCCGCAATGACGCCGCAATCTCCCCCTACGCCAACGGGTGCGATGGCAAGTCGCAAGGCGCCGCTGGCGATCGGGTGCGAGAGCGTGAGCACCTGCGCTTTCGTCTGATCTACTTTTTGGAGGATCGCACCGATATCCCTTGTGACGCGTGTCCGGTCCACACCCTCGCGCGTTCGAATTGCCTCGACCGCAATTCCGCCCGGGCCACGCAAGCGCACGAGAGCGAACGACACCGGCAGCGATAACAGGACCGCGAGGCCCAGGTCGTCAGCGATCGACTGGGGCTCGCCCGCGTCCCATACCGAGGACAGGGTTGATAGACCCGTCATCGCTTCGACGATCCGGTGCAGCGACGTTACGTCGTCTCGGGAAGTGGTGGCCACCGGGCATTCCTCTCAGCGCGATCCGGGTGCCGGAAGATATGCCAAGCAATCCGATTGACCATCAACTGGGAGGCAATTTTCCGTCCAGCAGCGACTGAATTACTGACATGACGCGCGGCCATGTCGACGCGCGCGGGCTGGCGATTTCAAAGTGCCCGACACCGGGAATGACAATAAGGCGGACCTGGTCCCCGGCCCGTGCCGCGGCGCTCACGTATGCTTCCGCGATGTTGCGCGGTACGAAGTCTTCGTGTTCACCCATCAGGAGCACCTGCGGTATTCCAAGCGGAACAAGCCGGATCGGTGAGGCGTGTGCGTATCGTTCGGCAACCTGTGCGGGCGATCCGCCGAGGAGGCCGGTAATGACCGTGTCGCGGCACATCGCTTGATACCCGGCGATGTTGGCAGTGAGATCTAACGGACCGGCGAGGTCCAGTACGCCGCGGACGGGCAGCGGATCAGAAGAGTGGATGGCGCTTTCCTGAGGTACCCGACTGCGTGCGGCTGCCCACATGGCCAGGTGTCCTCCGGCTGAATGCCCCACGAGCACGACTCGGTTCAGGTCGAGCGAATGTTGCTGAGCAATCGCGCGAAGATGATCCACGGCGTTCGCCACATCGAGGTAGGTTCCCGGCCATCCGCCGCCCGGCTGGCCTGTTCGCCGGTACTCGATGTTCCAGGTCGCGATTCCTGCTTCCTTGAGCACGTCACCCATTGGCGCCAGATCTCGAAGCGTCGCGTAGGCCGCCTTGAAGCAACCGCCGTGGACGAGCACCACTACGGGATGCGGACCAGATCCTGACGGCAGGCGCAGCTCGCCATACTGGCTTGAATCATTGCCGTATGCTTCGCGCAGATCCGCCGGGTTACTCGGAAGCGCCTGGAGTTCCCCAGGTGCCATCACGGCAGGCGCCGCTGATGCGTTATCGCGAGTTTGACGATTCCCGTCGCAACCGACCGTGACGAATGAGAACAAGACGAGCGCAAGCAACGCGGGATGACTCGCAGTCATTGGAACTCCGGAAGTAAGGGTTCTGCCACAAACGCTCGGAAAGTGCCCGTTCCCCCTCATGCGGACTGCGCGGTGCGAACGAGTTTGGAGAACCGGATTGTCGTGATATGCTGCGTCCACCAGTCGGTGATGTCCGGATGGGCTCCACCCGAACGTTGATATGGTGAACACGGCGCGGCACGATGTCGCGCTGCTCCATACCGTGAATCGAGAGGTATCCAATGGCCGAGTTCATCTTCCTGTATCGCAACTCCGCGCAGGCGAGGGACGCCGCGATGGGCACACCGGAAATGCGCCAGAAGAGCATGGAAGCGTGGGTAGCTTGGCTTCGCGACCTCGAAAAGCGCGGTCATGTGCGATCAAACGGACAACCCCTCGAAGCGTCTGGCAAGATCGTCAAGGGTGGATCGCGTGCCGTCGTCGACGGACCGTTCGCCGAAGCCAAAGATGTCATCGGCGGCTACTCGATCATCGTGGCCAAGGATGCGGCGGAAGCCGCCGAACTGGCCAAGGGCTGCCCGTCGCTGGAAGATCCAACGGGCTCCGTCGAAGTTCGACCAATCGCCGCGATGTAACACGATGGACACGAGCGAGCGGGCGCACCTGCACGAACACCTCTTCCGGCACGAAGCAGGCCGGATGACGGCGTCGCTCACTCGACTGTTCGGGGTTCAGAACCTGGCGCTGGTGGAAGACGTGGTGCAGGACGCCTTCGCCCGGGCCCTCGAAACGTGGAAGTTGCGCGGTCCACCGCCGAATCCGTCGGCGTGGCTGATGGCCACCGCGCGCAACCGCGCGTTGGACGTCATTCGCCGCGAGCGGACGGCGCGACGTTTCGCGCCGGAACTCGTTATGCTCCTCGAAAGCGAGTGGACCGCCCGTGCCGTCGTCGATGAAGCCTTTACCGGCGACGTCATGCTCGGCGAGCAGCTCCGGATGATGTTTTCATGCTGCGACCCCGATCTGGCCGAACCGGCCCAGATTGCGCTCATCCTGAACATCCTCTGCGGATTTGGCGTCGCGGAAATCGCGGCGGCGTTTCTCGATTCCCGATCGGCCGTCGAGAAGCGGATCTCGCGCGGGAAACGTACGCTCGCGAAGGCTGCGACCCTGTTCGATCTCACCGAACAGGACGTCGTGGCGCGGAGTCCGGCGGTCCATCGCGCGTTGTACCTCCTGTTCAACGAGGGGTACCATGGTGCGTCAGCGAAGGACACCGTGCGCGTGGAACTGTGCAACGAAGCCATGCGGCTCGCGGCCCTGCTCCGTCAGCACCCGGTCACGCGCACGCCGGCGGCGCTGGCCCTTTCGGCGCTGATGGCGTTGCATGCGGCCAGGCTGCCGTCGCGCCTTGATGCATCGGGCGACCTGCAACCGTTGCTGGAGCAGGATCGGTCGGTGTGGGACCACGACCTCATCACCGAAGGACGGGCGCTGCTCAACGAATCCGCCACTGGCGACGAGGTGACCGCGTACCACCTCGAGGCTTCGATCGCGGCCGTGCATGCGGCTGCCCCGTCCGTGCCGGAAACGGACTGGGATTCCGTCGTTATACTGTACGACAGGCTGATGCGGATCGCACCGACGGCCGTGGTGGAGCTGAATCGGGCGATTGCGATCGCGCAGCGTGATGGTCCCGACCGTGGTATCGAGGCGATCGAAGCGATCGCCGGCCCGGAGCGGCTGGACGCCTATCCGTTCCACCCTGCGGCGTTAGGCGAACTGGAACATCGGCGCGGGAACAGCGAGGCGGCGCGCCGCCACTTCGCTCGCGCGGTGGATCTCGCCCGAAGCGACGCCGAGCGACGCTACCTGGCCAAGCGGCTTGGCGAGGTGAGTGCCTAACGTTGGCGTCGGGCGCGGATTCCAGGGCCTAGGGGATTGGAGTATTGCCTGCTGAGGCCGCTGGCTTAGCTTGGCGCAAAGCAGCCACATCCTTTAGCGCCGGATTCCTATGACCAGACGTAGCGGACGACTTGCCTTGGTGATGCCATCACTCCTTTTCGCGCTCGTCGCCGCCTGCGGGGGATCCCAGGACACGCTGGGGCCTGCTCAATTGGGCACTCCGACGGCATCGGCCGCTGTCTCGCCGGCCGGTGCAACCATCGCACGTGGTGGGACCACCACGGCCACCGTGGTTTTCACGGCCAGCGGCGGACTGAAGATCAACCAGATCCTCGTCTCCCGGCCCTTCGCCGGCATTACCATCGTCGACAAGAGCTCCAGGACGGAGGGCACGACCATCACCCGCGTCTTCATCATCGGAGCCGACAACACGATTCCAGCGGGCGAGCACCAGGTCAATTTCAAACCGTCGGTCACGGGCTATACCGGCGACATGGCCCCGCCAATTACCAACGCGATCTTCACGCTGACCGTCACGGAGTAGCGAGTCGGGACCACGACTTCGAGGGTCTCCAGCGGCAGGCAGATGGCCGCGGCAGGTCAACGGCTGGAGAACCGAGTTGCCGCGAATTTCGCGAATCTACGCGGATTGGCCCGGCTGAAAGCGAACGCGAAGATTGCAGCCCTCACCGTCGATTCGACGTCACGCGGGGCTGCGTTTAACACGCGTTGATTGGTGCCCCGTGACAGCTCGTCCCCCTGGAGACCGAACTCCAGTCTGGTGATTCTTACGGCTTCAGCGACGTCGAATCCCGGTGGACCAAAGGAATGAGATCCGCGTCCATTCGCATCATCCGCGGCGACTCGGTTCTCGAGCCGTTGACGTACCCGCGCCAATCCGTTCCGTCCGCAAGACCAACCCAGAGAAGGGATGACGCTCCCCTCGCCCCTCCCGCCTCGTAGTTTTCGGGTCTCCCCTTTCGAGACCGCAACAGATGCGAATTTCGACCCTTCTCGTCGGCGCCCTCGTCGCTGGACTCGGTGCGTCGAGCGTCGCCGCGCAGCAGGCGAACACGCTGCCACCGGTGCCGCTCACCTTCCCTACTGACGACCCCGTCATCAAGCGGATCTGGTCCGTGGGAATGGACAGCTCGAAAACGGAAGAGCTGGCGCAGGTTCTGCTCGACTCGATCGGGCCGCGCCTGACGGGCAGTCCGGGCATGCGCTCGGCCAGCGACTGGGTGATCGCCAGGTACAAGGAATGGGGCATCGACGCCCGCCGCGAAGAGTATGGCACCTGGCGCGGCTGGCGCCGCGGCACGTCGCACATCGACCTGATGACGCCGCGCGTCCGTTCGCTCGAAGGGACGATGCTGGCCTGGAGTCCCGGCACCAACAACCGGCCGGTCACCGCCGAGGTGATCATCCTGCCGAAGTTCGCCGACAGTACCGAGTTCGTGAAATGGCTTCCGCAGGCGCGGGGCAAGATCGTACTGCTGTCACCGTCGTGGCCGACCTGTCGTCCCTCGGAAGACTGGTACGAATACGCGACCGCGGCTTCGAAAGCCCGCATGGACTCCGCAGTTTCGGCGATGCAGGCGGAGTGGGCCAGTAATCCCGACAGCACGAAGCTCTATCGCGGAACAGGCCGATCGATGGGACTTGGTACAGGCACGCTCGGCATGCGACTCGAACAGGCCGGCGTTGCGGGCATGATCACGTCGCGCACGAAGCTGAGTGGCTTCGGGA
>CBIHMX010000232.1:0-5022 GCA_966211115.1 uncultured Gemmatimonadaceae bacterium
CGTCAGGCGGTGGCGGAAGACCACAACCTGCAGGTCGTCACGTTGCTTCGTTCGGCGAAGGACAAGTTCCTGCGGCTGAGCGTCGATGACAGTGTGGAACTGTCGACCGGGTTCCCGAAAACCCGCGAGGAGCTCTTTGCCTACCGCGGCATCATACTCGGCAGCGTCGAAGCCAGCTTCTTCACGGTCGACCAGCTCCGGATGATGTCGGACTTCGTGAGCGTCCGCGGTGGAGGCCTGCTGGCGCTCGGTGGTCGCCGCGCGCTGGCCGAAGGAGGGTTCGCCGGAACGCCGCTCGCGGATGCGCTGCCGATCGAACTGGGCCCGCCCGCCGGATCCGATTCCGGGGCCACGGAGATCACCCTGACGCCGACCGCCGCCGGCGTGCTGCACCCCGCCACGCAGCTCGCACCTAACGATTCAGCCACGTCGGCGCTGTGGCGGCAGATGCCGCCACTGACGTCCGTCAATCTCGTCGGCCGCCCGAAGCCCGGCGCGACGGTTTTGCTCGAAGGCCACGCCGAAGGGGACCGCCGCGCGATCCCCACCCTGTCGTTCCAGCGGTACGGCCGCGGAAAGGCGATTGCGTTCGCGGTGCAGGACTCCTGGCTCTGGCAAATGCACCAGATGATCCCGGTCGAGGATCAGCGGCACGAGACGTTCTGGCGCCAGCTCCTCCGCTGGCTGGTGAGCGACGTGCCGAACCGCGTGGATGTCGTTGCCACGGGTGAAGGGGCGGTGAACGAAGGGATCCCGTTACGGGTGGTGGTGTCGGACAGTGCCTATGCGCGATCCAATGGAGCATCGGTCAGCGCCGAGGTGGTTGCTCCGGGCGGCGAACGCACGCAGTTGCCGTTCGAATGGGCGACGGACCGCGATGGCGAATACGCGGCGATGATGGTGCCGGGGGTGAACGGGGTGCACACGGTGAACGTGCTGGCCGCGCTCGGGAAAGACACGATCCGCTCGACGGTGGGGTACGTCCGGGTAGCCGATCCGACAGCCGAGTATTTCGGTGCACAAATGCGGCCGGCGGTGTTGAAGCAGTTCTCGGACGAGACCGGTGGAAAGTTCTATCGACCGGCGGAGGCTTCACGATTGGTGCAGGACATCGTCTACACGACGAGCGGGGCTACAGAAGTGCAGCGCCTGGATCTCTGGGACATGCCGATTCTCTTCCTGATCCTGCTCAGCCTGTTGGGTGCCGAGTGGTTGTATCGGCGACGCCGGGGGTTGGCGTGAAAATGATCGGGGCTGCGTTCGGGGGATGCCGTCCATTGGCCGGCCTGATGGTATCGTTGTTGTTGGGGGGGGGCCCCCGCGTTGCAACGGCGCAGGAACCCGCGCGGACCCACGTGCTCATCGTGACCGGCGCCAGCGGCGAACCGCAGTTCGCCCAGCAGTTCCACGCACTGGCCATGAGCATGCGCACTACCGTCACTGGCAAGTTTGGCGTACCCGACTCGCAGGTGATCTATCTCGCCGAGCAGACCACACCGGATCCACGGTCGATCTCGGGCCGTTCAAACAAGGAAGGCGTGATCCAGGCCATCGATCGCATCAAGGCGCGTGCGAAAGCGGGCGACGCCGTCCTGATCATGCTCATCGGTCACGGGACGTCGGATGGCGACGTGTCGCGCTTCAACGTCCCCGGCGCCGACATGAGCGACGCCGACTTCAAGATCCAGCTCGACAAGCTCTCGAACCAGTCGGTGGCGTTCGTCAACGCCGCCAGTGCCAGCGGCGATTTCGTGAAGACGGTGTCGGCGAAGAACCGGGTAGTCGTGACCGCGACCAAGTCCGGCTTCGAGAAGAACGAGACGATGTTCGCTGAGCACTTCATTACAGCGTACGCCAAGGAAGGCGCCGATACGGACAAGGATGGTCGCGTGTCGTTGCTCGAGGCATTCATTTATGCCCGTCACGAAGTCGAGCGAGCCTACCAGGGCGCGAACAAGTTGCTGACCGAACACGCGATGCTCGACGACGACGGCGATGGAGCGGGACGCGCGGACCCTGGTGCCCGCGGTCCCGACGGTGCGCTGGCCAGCAAGTTCTTCATCCAGTCGGCCGCTGGATTGAACGCGGCCGCCGCGTCCGATCCGCGCGCGGTCGCGCTGCTCGCCACGCAGGCGAAGCTCGAGTCACAGCTCGATTCCTTGCGCCTGGCCAAGGGCATCATGTCCGATGCGGAATACCAGAAGGCGCTGGAAGATCTCCTGCTCAAGATTTCCGAAAACGCGAGCGCACTGCGCGCGCTCGGGGTGCGCAAGCCATGACGCGCCGCGGGATGTCCTGGATGGTGCTGCCGCTCATCGCACTCATGGCCGCACCAGTGGCCTGCGCGCAGGAGTCCGCGGCTCGTCAGGCGGCAACGGCGAGTGAAGCGTTGCGCACCGGCCAGTATGACGATGCCATTCGCATGGCCCGCGCCGACGCGGCTCGCGAGCCGGCGAACAGCGCGCCGGTTCGCATC
The DNA here is from genome assembly GCA_966211115.1 of uncultured Gemmatimonadaceae bacterium. Lineage (GTDB taxonomy): Bacteria > Gemmatimonadota > Gemmatimonadetes > Gemmatimonadales > Gemmatimonadaceae > JABWBJ01. Next base: position 2,477 of record CBIHMX010000232.1, read on the forward strand.
CAGGCGGATGCGTTGCGAGGCACGGGCAAGTACGCCGAGGCCGAGGACGTCCTGCTGGCCTTTACGCGGGCACAGCCAAACGATGCGTCTCTGTGGAACGACGTGGGAGAGGTGCAGAAGGAACGCGGGAAACTGACGGAAGCCGAGGCCTCGTTCCGCAAGGCAGTCGCCGGTTCGGCGCCGGATTCGCTGACCGCCCAGGTCAACCTGGCCATCCTCCAGTTCGAGCGCGGCGAGATCGAACAGGCCATGCCCGCCTTCGATCGTTTCATCGACATCTACAACGCGCGCCGTCGGGAGCTTTCGCCCTCCGAGCTCGAGGCAGTGGGCGTCGCGGTCCGCTACCTGGGGCGCGACAATCCGCAACTGTACAAGGACGCGATGCGCGCGTTCGACGAGGCCATTGCCGCCGATTCGTCTGATCTCGACCGCCGCGTCAGGTTGGCCGAGCTGTTCCTGGAGAAATACAACGCGACCGAGGCGCTGGCGACGCTGCAGGGTGTGCTGGCGATCAATCCGCGGCATGCGCGGGCGAACTACGCGATGGCGCAAGTCAGGGTCTTCGACGAGCTCGAAAACCCGGCACCGTTTCTCACCAAGAGCCTCGAAGTCAATCCAGCACTCCCCGAAGCACGGGCGCTGGCCGCGACGCTGCTGATCGACCTCGAGCGATATGACGAGGCTGCAGCCGAAGCGCGTCGTGGACTCGTCGCCGACTCAACGGCCCCAGCGGCGCTGATCGCACTGGATGCGGCTCAGTATCACCAGCACGACACGACCGCCTTCCGTGCCACGCTGGCCAAGGTGCATGCGCGCCAGCCGAAGGCCGCCGACGCGGAAGCGGCACTGGCGAACATTGCGGCCCGGAGCCGGTTGTACGACGATGCGGTGCGATTTGCGCAGGCCGGCGCCGATCGCGACCCCAAGTCCGCGCGGGCGCTGTCCTACCTCGGCATCAACGCCCTGCGCACTGGTGAGATCGAGCGCGGTCGCGCGGCGCTCGACCAGTCATTCAAGCTCGACCCGTACGATCCGTGGTCCAAGAACACGCTGGACCTCCTCGACACGTTCAAGGAATACAGCGAGATCCGCACACCGCGATTCGTGATCATGGTCGAGAAGAAGGATGCCGACCTGTTGCAACCGTACGCGGAATCGCTGGCCGAGGAGGCGTACGACTCGCTGGCGGCGCGCTACGGCTTCCAGCCGCAGCCGCCGATCCGCATCGAGATCTACCGGTCACACCAGGACTTCTCGGTCCGCACGGTGGGCCTGAGCGGGCTCGGCGCGTTAGGCGTGAGCTTCGGCCGGGTGGTGGCGATGGACTCGCCGGCGGCCCGCCGCGTGGGCGAGTTCAACTGGGGCAGTACGCTCTGGCACGAGATGGGCCACGTCTTCACGTTAGGCGCCACCGGCGGCCGCGTGCCGCGCTGGCTGTCGGAAGGGTTGTCGGTGTACGAGGAACGCCGGGCCCGGCCGGGCTGGGGCGACGACCCGACGCCGCTCTTCTTTGCCACGTATGCCGCCGGACAGTTGCCGAAGGTGAGCCGGCTCAACGACGGCTTCATGCGGCCGGCGTTCCCGATGCAGGTGCCGCTCTCGTATTTCCTCGCTTCGATGGTCGGCGAGATGATCGAGACCGAGCGCGGCATCGGCGCAATCCGGTCGATGCTCGACGGCTACAAGCGCGGACTCTCGACCGAGCAGGTGTTCCGGGACGTGCTCAAGGTGGAACCAGCGGCGTTCGACGACCAGTTCGACAAGTGGCTGCGTACGCGCTTCGAGAAGCACTTCGATGCGATCAAGCCGGCCCTTCCGGTCACCTTGGGTGGACAACGCAGGGCAGGGGGGGACGAGATCCCCATCACCGGTCCGTTCCTCGAATCCCTCGATCGCGGGCGGGCCCTCATGGAAGAGGGAAAACTCGACGAGGCCATCGCGGAGCTGAAGAAGGCCAAGGAGATGTTCCCCGAGTACGCGCAACCCGACGGCCCATATGCGTTGCTGGCTGCCGCGTACACCCAGAAGAACGACAAGCGGTCGGCGGCTGCCGAGCTGACGGCGATGACGATCATCAATGAAGAGGCATTCACCGAAAACATCGCGGCGGCAGACGCCATGCTAGAGTTGGGCGACAGGACGGGAGCTTTTGCCGCGCTCGATCGCGCTGTCTGGATCAATCCCTTCGACCAGGCCGCGCACCTGAAGCTCGCGGAACTGGCGGCCCAGATGACCGAACGGCGCATCGCCATCCGAGAACGCCGGGCGTTGCTGGCGCTGGATCCGACCGATCGGGTGGAGGCGCTCTATCAGTTGGCGTTGGCGTACGCGGAGGCCGGTGACACCGTGTCGGCCCGACGCGAGGTGCTACGGGCGCTCGAGCAGGCGCCAAATTACAGCAAGGCACAGGAGCTTCTCCTGCGGCTCCGATCTCCCCGTCCACCGGATCCCGAGTGAATCACAAACCATTTCTTTATCTGGGCGTCGCGACCGCGTGGGCGCTAGCTCCACTCGCGTTGCCGGATACGGTCGAGGACGAGCACCAC